>NZ_JASHIT010000018.1:0-99663 GCF_030733595.1 Halomonas sp. MMSF_3323
GCGTCGAGCCGGGGGGGAGCGATGGCATTCAGTGGGGGAGTCTCGGGGCGCTCGAGGGCCGGGACAGGGCTTGCCATGACCTTCTCGAGGACTTCGGCCACCTGGGGCAGCAGGTCGTTGCCGGGGCTCGCGTCGAGCTCGATCCAGGGACTGTGGCGACAGTGGGTGCGCGCACGCAGGTCGCGGGCAAGCTCATCGAGCAGGCCATGCTGGGCGTGGCGGCGCCACTTTTCGTCGGTAACCTGCCAGCGACTGGCAGGGTCGGCGGCCCAGGCCTCGAGTCGTTGTCGCTGGGTGTCTGCATCGATCTGCAGCCACAGCTTGACCAGGCGAACCCCGTCGGCGGCAAGCTCCGCCTCGAACTGACGCATCTGTTCGATGCGGTCATTGTAGGCGCCCTCGCCCAAGGCGCGGGAGGCCCGCGCCAGCACCGCATCGCCGACCCAGCCATGGACGAACACCCCGAGCCGGCCACGCCCCGGAAGACGCCGCCAGAATCGCCACCAGTAAGGTCGTCGGCGCTCCTCGTCGCCGGGCACCAGGGCGTGCACCTCGGTCAACCGGTTCTCCAGCCAGTGGTTGAGCAGGTTGATCAGCTCGCCCTTGCCGGTGGCGGCGTGGCCGGCCACCAGCACTACCACTGCCCGATCCGCTCGCTGGGCCAATTCAAGCTGGGCCGACAGCAGCCGAAACCGCTGACACTCCTCGGCGGACATGGTCTTGCCGGAGGCGTTCTTGCGAGAGGCGTTGCTGGTTGAGCCCCGCTTCTTTCCCTTTGCCACCTTGGTCCTGGTCATCGTCGCTCCTTCATGACGCACTTCCCTGTTCATAAGGCGCATCGCTTTGCATAAGGCGCTTCGCTTTGCATAAGGCGCATCGCTTTGCATGAGGCGCTTCGCGTTTCGTGAGACGCTCCGCCCTTTCATGATGATTCGCCTTTCAGGCCTCGCCCAGCAGCCCCAGGCTCGCCGCCGGCGCCTGTCGCCGAATGCCACGGGACAACAGATGCCCTACCAGGCCCAGTACCACAGCGCCGAGCGTCGGGACCAGCAGCCAGACCCAGGGATGCACCCGCGGCGGCAGATCCAGCCACAGCAGATATAACGCGGCCGTGGCGACCTCCGCCAGCAGCGCCGCCATCAGGCCGCTGGCCAGTCCCAGAACGGCAAATTCAGCCCACTGCACCCGCGCGAGCAGACGGGAACCTGCGCCAAAGACGCGCAACAAGCCGCTTTCGTGGGCACGTACCGGCTGACTGGCGATCAACGCGGCGTAGAGCACACTGACCCCGGCCAGCAGCACGAAGGCCAGCACCACTTCCACCGCCCGGGTCACGTGCCCCAGCACCTCACGGACCTGCCCCAGCAGGGCATCCACGTCGAGCAGCGTCACCCCCGGGAAGGCCTGGACCAGGCTCCCCAGTTCGCGTTTCTGCTGCTGCTCCAGATAGAAGGCGGTGATGTAGCTATGGCCGTAGCGTTCCAGCACACCAGGCGGGAAGATCACGTAAAAGTTGGGCTTGAAGCTGTCCCAATCGAGGTCGCGGAGACTGGTGATCTCACCGACCAGGGTGTCGGCGCCGATGGTGAAACTTAAACGATCCCCCAGCGCCAGCCCCAGACGTTCTGCCAGTTCTCGTTCCATGGAGATCGGCGCCGTCTCGGCGACGTCATCGCCTGCGGGCGCCGAGGACGGCTGGGCGTCCACCTCGTCGAGCCAGCCGCCGACCTCGGCGCGCGAGGCAAACCATTCGCCGGCCACCAGACGATTACCGCTCGGCAGGTCCGCCCGCCAGGTCAGGTTGAGCTCCCGGCGCAGGGCGTTTTCTCCCCTCGCCTCGGGGGGCACGGCCTGCCTCGGCGGCTGGCCGTTGATCGCGGTGATACGCCCGCGGACCATGGGGTAGAGATCACTGCTGGCCTCGGCGATGGCCTCGAGCCGCTGCTCGAAGTCGTCGCGCTCGCCGGGCTGGATATTGATCGCGAAGTGATTGGGTGTGTCCTCGGGTAACTGCGCCTGCCAGGTGGTCAACAGATCGCCCCGCACCAGGGCGATCATGGTCATGGCGAAGAAGGTCACCGCAAACGCCAGCATCTGCCCCAGGCTGGCGTTGCGACGGCGCGCCAACTGCCGAGCGCCCAGACGCAACGACCCACGCAGACCTGCGGGATCGCCCCCCTCCAGCCGCGCGGCCAGACGCAACAGTCCATCGAGAATCAAGCCCGCCAGGCCCCACAGTACGCCCAGCGCCACCATGCCGCCGGCCAGTAGCCCCGCCGCCAGCCCCAGGCTGCCGGAGTACAGCCAAAGCAGAGCACCGAAGGCCAGCGCCGCCGCCAGCAGCAGTGACCAGCCGGAGGCGGGCAAGGGGTCCAGCTCCCGGCGCAGTACCTTGAGTGCGCTAACCCGCTTCAAGCGCAGCAGGGTCGGCCCTGCAAAGCCGGCCAGCACGGCAAGTG
The DNA here is from genome assembly GCF_030733595.1 of Halomonas sp. MMSF_3323. Classification (NCBI taxonomy): domain Bacteria; kingdom Pseudomonadati; phylum Pseudomonadota; class Gammaproteobacteria; order Oceanospirillales; family Halomonadaceae; genus Halomonas; species Halomonas sp. MMSF_3323. The sequence goes on from NZ_JASHIT010000018.1 coordinate 2,460, forward strand.
CCGTCAGCACGCCGAGCCACAACGGCAAGGCTCCGGGAGGCGGCAGCTCCAGCGGCAGAAAACGCTGCATCAAGGCCAGCAGCAACGCCTGTCCCGCCAGCCCCAGAAGCGCGCCGATCAGCGAGGCCACCAGCGCCAGACCGGCCAGCTGGAAGGTAAAGATACGCGCCAGGTCCCGCTGGGACGCGCCGAAGCAGCGCAGTAGCGCGGCGGTATCCAGATGGCGATCGACGTAGCGCCGCGTCGCCATGGCCACCGCCACCCCGGCCAGCAGCACGGCGGCTAGACCGGCCAGGCTCAGGTAGGTCTCGGCTCGCTCCAGCGCCGAGCCCAGCCGCGGCCGGTCCTCGCGCACGTCACGTACCTCGACGCCGTCGGCGCGCAGGCGGGCGAGCCAGGGCGACAGCGTCTCCACCGCCTGGGGCGAGCCGGCGGCAAGGATCTCGAACTCGATGCGCGAACCGGGCTGGATCAGGCCGGTTGCCTCGACGTCGTCGACGTGCATCATCACCCGCGGGTTGAAGCTGCCGAAGCCGGCAGACTGGTCGGCCTCCCGCTCGATCCAGCCGGTCACCTGGAACTCGCCCCTGCCCAGCGTCAGACTGTCGCCGAGTTCGATGTCCAGCAGCGTCTCGAGCCTCGGCGCCAGCCACACCTCGCCTGGCTCAGGGCCACTGGCGAGCTCCTCGACGCCGGCGCCCTGGTCGACCCGGGACACGCCGTAGAGTGGATAGTCTTCATCCACCGCCTTGATGCTGACCGGCTGAAAGGCGCCATCGCGACTGGCCATGGAGACCAGATCGACCTGGTCGCTCAGGCGCATGCCGGCGCCTTCCAGACGCTCCCGGATCTCCTGAGCGAAGGGATCGGACTGCTCCAGCACCACATCGCCGCCCATCATCTGACTGGCCTGACGGGTCAGACCACGTTCCAGCCGGTCGAGAAAGAACCCCATCATGGTCGAGGCGGCCACCGCCAGGGTCAGCGCCACCAGCAAGGCGCGTACATCACCCGCACGAAGATCGCGCCGCAGAGAGCGCGCCGCCATCACCAGCTGACGTCCCAATTGGCCCTTCGCCGTGACGCTTCGCTCACTCATGCCGAGGCCTCCCGCTGGGCGTCTGGCACCTCGGCTGGAAGCTTGGATGTCACCTCGGTGAGCTGGCCGTCGGCCAGGCGCAGACACCGATCGCAGCGCCTCGCCAGAGCGTGGTCGTGGGTAACCAGCACCAGGGTGGTGCCCTCGGAACGGTTGAGCTCGAACAGGGTCTGAATGATGCGCTCCCCGGTGTCCGGGTCGAGATTGCCGGTCGGCTCATCGGCAAACACCAGCTCGGGGCCGGTGACAAAGGCCCGCGCCAGCGCCACCCGTTGCTGTTCGCCGCCGGACAGCTGCTTGGGCAGGTGATCCAGGCGCTCGCCCAACCCCACTCGACCGAGCCAGTCGGTGGCACGGGCCTCACGGTTGGCAAGGGTCGACAGCTCGGTCGGCAGCAGCACGTTTTCCAGCGCCGTCAGGGTCGGCAGCAACTGGAAGTTCTGAAACACGAAGCCCACTCGGGTGTTTCTCAGCGCCGCGCGACCGTCCTCGTCGAGCTCGGCAAGCGATGTACCGAACATCGCAAGCTCGCCGGCACTGGGCGTATCGAGACCGGCCAGCAGCGCCAGCAGGGTCGACTTGCCGGCACCGCTCTGGCCGAGGATGGCGACGCTCTCGCCGGACTGTACGTCGAGCTCAAGCTCGCGCAGGATGGTCAGTTCCCGCGTTCCGCTGGCGACCCGCTTGGACAGGCCTCGCGCGCGCAGCACGGTGGTCGGGACGGTATTCTCGGAAGGAGACAGCGACATGGTGATGGCATTCCCTGGGACTTGGACGTTTGGGGCGGCACGGCGGTTTTTTTCTGGAGCCTCGCGCTTCGGCGCTGCTGATGCCACGACGTCAGGAAGACGAGCGCAGGATCGCCGGGCAACGCCCGCCAGGCGGATGCTGAAGACGCTGATGATGGCCTGCGTCTTGACCGCCCTTGTGCCGGGGTCGGTCTGGGCCCAGTCTGACACAGCCCCGCCGACCTTGCTGGTGGTGGGCGACAGCTTGAGCGCCGCCTACGGCATCGAACGGGACGCCGGCTGGGTGGCGTTGCTGGCCGAGCGAGTGGCGCACCGCGCCGAGGTGGTCAATGCCAGCATCAGCGGCGAAACCACCGGCGGGGGCGCCACCCGTCTCCCTGAACTCCTCCGACAGCACGACCCGGACATCGTTCTGCTGGAGCTGGGCGGCAATGACGGACTCAGGGGCCTTCCGCCGAGCCAGATGTCGGCAAACCTCGAAGGCATGATCGAAAAGAGCCAGGCCGCCGGCGCCCAGGTGCTGCTGCTGGGTATCGATATTCCCCCGAATTACGGCGACGCCTACCGTCAGGCCTTCACCGGGGTCTTTCGTGAACTGGCCGACACCCATGAGGTGCCGCTGGTACCCTTCCTGCTCGAAGGCGTGGCGCTGGACCCGGAGCTGATGCAGGACGACGGCATCCACCCCACCGCCGAGGCCCAGTCGAGGCTGCTCGACAACGTCTGGCCGAGCCTTGCGCCCCTGCTGGACGAGACCGAGACGCCGGGGACCGAGGCGGTGTCGACCCAACCCTCCAGCCAGAAAGACAGCAAAGAACGCAGCGAGCAAGCGAGCGCCTCCTGAGGCGCTCCGCGGGCCCCTAAGAGGAGGATGGCTCGACGTGAGCCGGCGCCTTCTGCCACTGCTGCAGCCCAAGCCCCAGCAGGATCAGCACCAGTCCGATCAGGGTCGAGGGGAGTATCGGCTCGCCCACCACCAGGTAGAGCAGCATCAGCGACACCGGCGGTGACAGAAAGATCAGGTTGGAGACCTTGGCGGTGCGCGACACCCGCTGCATCGCCGCCTGCCATAGCACAAAAGCGACGCCCATCTCGAACAGTCCGACATAGATGCCCGCGCCCAGGGCGGCACTGCCGTGCCACTGAAAGCCTGGCCCCAGCACCATCAGCAGCGTCAGCACCGGCACCCCGACGCTGAAGTTCTGCCACTGGGCGACCAGCGGAGGACGCCGGTCGCGGGCATTGAACAGCCAGTACAACGCCCAGATCAGCGTCGACACCAGCGCCAGTGCGACGCCCAGAGGATCGGCGAAGGCCACGTCAAAAACCTGGCCGCGGGTGGCGATGACCCAGACCCCGGCGTAGGCCACCAGGCCGGCCACCACGTCCATCGGCGTCAACCGCTGCTTGAGGATCGGCACCGCCAGCAGCGCCATGGCCAGCGCCCAGGTGTAGTTGAGCGCCATGGCCTCCTGTCCGGGCAACCGGTCATAGGCCGCAAACAGCACAAGGTAGTAGGCCACCGGGTTCATCAGCCCGGCCCACACAGCGGTGCGCCAGCCGCGACGAAGTGCCTGATGCAGCTGTCCGCGCCGCAGCATCAGCACGCTCATCAGCGCCCAGGACACCAGCGCCGCCAGCCACATCAGCTCCAGCGGGCTCATATGGGCAAGCGCCAGCTTGAAGGCGGTGGCCACCGTGGACCACAACGCCACGGCGCCAAGGCCGAAGGCCATGGCCTGTCGATCAGTTGTCATGACATTCCCTGGGGTAAAGATGAGGACAAGGATGAGGGCAAGGAGCAGCGGGCCATGGCCACGCCAATCAGCGACGCGGTCAATCAGGATGACGCCATCGAGCCCGCGTTCAGACCGTCAACACAGGATGACCATCGGCAACATTCAACGGTCCAGATGGCCCAGATCGCGCTCGGGAGCGATGCCGTCGCGGACCCGTTGCTTGAGCGTCTTGACGTCGGGAAAGCCGCCATCTCGCTTGCGCTCCCACAGCGTCTCGTCATCCAGCCGGATCTCGAAATGTCCGCCGTGGGAAGGCACCAGCGTCACCTCCTCGAGATCCTCGCCGAAGGTCGAGAGCAGCTCCTGGGCATACCAGCCACTACGCAAGAGCCACTGACATTGCGTACAGTAGATAATCCGAATGCGTGCCACGTTCAGCCTCCCTGTTCCAGCACGTAGGTGGAAACACCGGCGACGCGCTGCAAGGCAGCGTGTACACCGTATTCCCTCAAACCTCGATCATAACAGTCAGGACAGCCTCCATGGCCAGTGGCGAAACCCAGACGCGACTTTACGAGTGGCTCACCGGCGACGAGGACAGTCGCCTGTGCAAGGACATCCCGGACAGCGCCTGCGATGAGCAGCCGCGCAACTTCTTCCTGCATCTGCTGGCGTCGCTCGGCAACAAGCTCGCCGACGAGCTCTCCAGCGCTCGTCTGGTCCTGCCCTGGCTACTGGGTGCCATCGGCGCGCCGACCTGGATGGTCGGCCTGCTGGTGCCGATTCGCGAGGCCGGCGCCCTGCTGCCCCAACTGTTCGTGGCCGGTTTTATCCGCCTGAAACCCCGGCGCAAGGGCGTCTGGATGGTCGGTGGATTGCTCCAGGCGCTGGCCGCCGCGGCGCTGTCGGTTCTTGCCCTGATCGGTTCCGGCGGTGTTGGCGGCGGCCTGGTACTGCTGGCCCTGGTCGCCCTGTCGCTGGCCCGGGGGCTGTCGTCCATCGCCACCAAGGACGTGCTCGGCAAGACCATCTCCAAGCAACGTCGCGGGACCCTGATGGGCTGGAGCGGCAGCGTGGCGGGCGCCGTGACCCTGGCCGCCGGTGCGGTGCTGGTGCTGTTCGACGACCGCCCCGGTGAGCTCGCCCTGGCGGTGCTGCTTGGCGTGGCGGCGCTGGGATGGACCCTCAATGCGCTTTGCGCCGCCGCCATCGAAGAAGCGGAAGGCGCCACCGACGGCGGCGCCAACGCCTGGGATTCGGTCAAGACCGGCCTCGCCCTGATGCGCGACGACGCCGCCTTTCGTAACTTCAACCTGACCCGCGCTCTGTTGCTGTCCAGCGCCCTGGCGTTGCCCTATGTCGCGCTGATGGCCCAGGACAACGGCGGTACTGAACTTGGCGGACTGGGACTTCTGATCGTGGTATCCGGGGTCGCCGGCATGGTCGCCAGCCCCATCTGGGGCAAGCGTTCGGATGCCTCCAGCAAAACGGTGATGCGCGACGGTGCCATCGGTACCACCCTGTGCTGCCTGCTGGGGGCATCGCTGGCCTGGTTGCCCGAGTCGATGAGCGCAAGTGTCTGGCCCTACGCCCTGGTCTACGCGCTGCTGGTCATCGTCCACTCGGGCATTCGCCTCGGTCGCAAGACCTACATCGTCGACATGGCCGGCGCCGACAATCGTGCCCTCTATGTGGCCCTGTCCAACACCATCACTGGCGTGCTGATGCTGATCGTCGGCGCCGTGATCGGTGCTCTGGCGCAATGGCTCGGCGCCGGCCCGCTGTTGCTGGTGCTGGCCGCCACCGCCGCCCTGGCCGCCCTCAGCGCATTGCGCCTGCCGGAGGTAGAGTGACGCAAGGGCAGCAAAAGAGGTTAGCGGACCATTGATTTAATCTCGCCGCCTGGCCATGCTTAGCATCAAATTTTGCCGATTAGAGCCATCATTACATCCCGAGGTTGCGCACAAACCGTCTACGAGAGACTACCGGTTTGGTGCACATCCTGGCCCCTGAATCCCCGGCCCCTGATTACCAGGCAACAAGGGTGTAACGCCAAGCCCGCAACAGGACGTCCCATGACACGACCGAACATGATCGCCCCGGAACTGCTCGAACGCATCGTCAACGCCTCGGAAGACGGGATCGTGGTGGCCGAGAAGGAAGGCGACGAGCATATCCTGATCTACGTGAATCAGGGCTTCGAGCGCCTGACCGGCTACAGCGCGGACGAGATCCTCTACCGCGACTGCCGCTTCCTGCAGAACGACGATACCGACCAGCCGGCCCTCGACGTCGTGCGCAAGGCCTTGAAGGAGTTGCGCCCCTGCCGCGAAGTTCTGCGCAACTACAGGAAGGACGGCACCCTGTTCTACAACGAGCTGTCACTGACCCCGGTGTTGGACGAAAGTGACGAGCTGGTCTACTTCATCGGCGTCCAGAAGGACGTCAGCGAACGTGTGGCCAACCTGGCCGAGATCGATCGCCTGCGTGACGGCGCCGACAGCGCCTGAGCCAGTCCACGCCTCCCTCTTGCACTTTTCTCGATTCCCGCTTATATAGCCAACAGAGTCCTCGGATTCTGTTGGCGCTTCCCGCCGTCGGAAGCATGGTGTGACAAGACGCGCTTCGGCGCTCTGGCCATGGGAGATTTCACATGAGCCGTGATTCCCTTCTCGATGATGCCTACCTCGACCTCTCTGATCAGGAGGCGGTCAACGACGAGGACTATTCCCGCAGTCGTCCTTCCAACCGTGCTGACACCCTGCGCGCCCGCCGACGAGTGGAAGCCCTGCTCGAGGAACGTCGCCTGCGCCAGGCCATCGATGACGACTGGGGCTATGACGAGGAAGAGGAAGAAGAGGAATAGCACCCAGCGCCACCTGTCTTTCCCGGGGCGGTCGGTGCATCGCCCCCGCCCTTCGCTCTCGCCTGGCGAATCCCCTCACCTTGTGTGAGGCGACCCTCGATCTCGCCACACGGCTGGCGTTTGCGCGCCTCCGGCTCTATCATCTGTGACCAGCTTTTTTTCCGCGAACCCCAGTGGAAACGCGGCATCGTCCACGTCTGGCTATGCTGTCGACGCCCAGGGCGTCCGTCAGCGCCGGTGGTGATCGTTTCCCCAACACTAGCGAGTTCCCATGGCGCAATACGTCTACACCATGAACCGGGTGGGCAAGGTCGTGCCCCCCAAGAAGCAGATCCTCAAGGACATCTCCCTGTCCTTCTTCCCCGGGGCCAAGATCGGCGTGCTCGGTCTCAACGGCGCCGGCAAGTCCACCCTTCTGCGGATCATGGCCGGCGTGGACACCGAGATCGAAGGCGAGGCACGGCCGATGCCGGGCCTCAACGTGGGCTACCTGCCCCAGGAGCCCGAGCTCGACGACACCAAGAACGTGCGCGAGACCGTCGAGGAGGCACTGGGCGAGATCAAGGAAGCCCAGGCCAAGCTGGACGCCGTCTATGCGGCCTACGCCGAACCGGACGCCGACTTCGACGCGCTGGCCGCCGAACAGGCCAAGCTCGAGAACCTGATCGAGGCCGCCGACGCCCACAACCTGGAGCGCAAGCTGGAAGTCGCCGCCGAGGCACTGCGGCTGCCGCCCTGGGAGGCCAATGTCGGCCACCTGTCCGGTGGCGAACGTCGCCGCGTGGCGCTGTGCCGCCTGCTGCTGTCCAACCCGGACATGCTGCTGCTGGACGAGCCGACCAACCACCTGGACGCCGAGTCCGTGGCCTGGCTCGAGCGCTTCCTCCACGACTATTCCGGTACCGTGGTGGCCATCACCCACGACCGCTACTTCCTCGACAACGTGGCCGGCTGGATCCTCGAGCTCGACCGCGGCCAGGGCATCCCCTTCGAAGGCAACTACTCCCAGTGGCTGGAAGCCAAGGAGAAGCGCCTGGAGCAGGAAGCCAAGGCCGAGGCCTCGCGTCAGAAGGCGATCAAGCACGAGCTCGAGTGGGTTCGCTCCAACGCCAAGGGCCGTCAGGCCAAGAGCAAGGCACGCCTCAACCGCTTCGAGGAGATGCAGTCCGGCGACTTCCAGAAGCGCAACGAGACCAACGAGATCTACATTCCGCCGGGTCCGCGTCTGGGCGACAAGGTCATCGAATTCCACGGGGTGTCCAAGCGCTTCGACGACAAGCTGCTCTACGAGGACCTGAGCTTCACCATCCCCCAGGGTGCCATCGTCGGTATCGTCGGCGGCAACGGTGCCGGCAAGTCCACCCTGTTCAAGCTGATCCAGGGCAGCGAGAAGCCGGACGCCGGCGAAGTGGTGCTCGGCGAGACGGTGGACATCGCCTACGTCGAGCAGATGCGCGACGCCCTCGACGACAAGCAGACGGTGTGGGAAGCGGTGTCCGATGGACAGGATATCCTCAACATCAACGGCTACGAGGTCTCCTCACGGGCCTACGTCGGGCGTTTCAACTTCAAGGGCAATGACCAGCAGAAGTTCCTCAGGGACCTCTCCGGTGGTGAGCGCGGCCGCCTGCAGCTGGCCCAGACCCTGAAGCAGGGCGCCAACGTGCTGCTGCTCGACGAACCGTCCAACGACCTGGATATCGAGACCCTGCGTGCGCTGGAAGAGGCTCTGCTGGCCTTCCCCGGCTGCGCCATGGTGATCTCCCACGATCGCTGGTTCCTGGACCGCATCGCGACCCATATCCTGGCCTTCGAGGGCGAGTCCCACGTCGAGTTCTTCGCCGGCAACTACACCGAGTACGAAGCCGACCACAAGAAGCGCGTCGGTGACGACACGCCGCATCGGATGAAGTACAAGCGTATCGACGCCTGATACGACAAGCACTGCGCACTGCAACGACGCCACCGGCCCACGCCGGTGGCGTCGTCGTTTGTGCAGTTCCAGTCTTTCCGCTGCCGCCAGCGTTTACCGGCGTACTTGCATGACAGCACGCTTGAAGCGATAAGAGCCAGATGCGACGCATCTTGTCGTCGACATCGACCTATCCCATCCACCGCTACCTGACAGGGTCCCTGCCATGTCATCGCTGACCTTCCATCCGGTGCGGTTGATTCGCGCCTTTTATACCAGCATCGCCTACCTGCCGACCCTGGCAGCCCTGGTCTACGGTCTGCTCGGCCTGCTGGCGCTGGCCCCACCGATCAGCGACACCTCGCTGCCGGAGGTGATCCAGAAGCTCAGTCTCACCGCCCCGGGCAGCGCCCAGTCACTGCTGGCGGCGATGCTCGGCGGCATGATCTCGCTGATGGTGTTCAGCTTTTCCATGGTGATGTCGGTGCTGTCCCAGGCCGGCGGCAACTTTTCCCACAAGCTGGTATTCGGGCTGGTATCGGAGCGCGCCAATCAGTGGGTGCTCGGCCACTACCTGGGCACCATCCTGTTCATCCTGATTCTATTGATCGTGCCGGAGGTCGACGACGGCGAAGCCGCCTGGCGTTCGCTCGCCATCTATCTGGCCTGTGCCATGGTGCTGCACTGCCTGGCGCTGTTCGTCTATTTCATCCACAACGCCTCCCAGTCGATCCAGATCGACGCCGTGATCTCCGGGCTCCATGACACCACCCTGGCCAGCATGCAGCGTCTGCACGACAAGGAAACCGATGACCATTGGCGCTACCTGCCCTCGGCTGCACCGCCGAGCGCCCAGTGTCACGAGATCCATGCGCGCATGGCGGGCTATGTGCAGAACGCCAACCTCGAGCGACTGGCGGAGCTTGCCGAGCGCATCGGTGGCGTGCTGCATCTGCAGTTTCGCTTCGGCGACTACGTGGTGGAGGGGCTGCCCATCGCTATCCTGGAATGCGAGGACACGCCCAACGAGGAGTGGTGCGACGAGGTGCTCTCCACCCTCACCTATCTCGACGGTGAATCCATCGACGAGCACTTCGTCCACGGACTGACCCAGATGATGGAAGTGGCGATCAAGGCGCTGTCGCCGGGGATCAACGACCCCGGCACCGCCAGGCTGTGCCTGCACCGGATGACCGATCTGCTGTGCCGCTACCTCAAGTGGCAGCCGGCCAACACCATGGTCGACGGTGACGGCAAGCGCCGTGTGACCTGGCCGGTGGAACGCTACGACAGCCTGCTGCACCGCCTGTTCGTGCCGATCCTGTCCTACGGCGCCGAGGACCAGAGCACCCTGCTGGGTTTGCTCAAGTCGCTCAAGACCCAGTCACTGTTCGCCGGGGAACACCAGCTCCCCAGCATTCAGCGGATGGCTCAGCGGGTCGGCCAGGCGCTGGCGGACGGCGCCAGCGACCCGATGGATCAGGCCTTTATCGTGGAACGACTGGAAAGAGGCGCGCACCGCCTCGACCTGACCCCCATGCGAGAACGCCTGGCGGCGCGCCTCGAGCAGATCGGTTGACGCCTGGACCGACGAGGCGCCCACGGCCAAGCCGGCAAGCCCCGCCAGGCCAGTCCATCAGTAGATCTTGGCCTCGCCCCTGGGGCGGGTCTTGAAGCGCCGGTGCATCCACAGATACTGCTCGGGATGGCGGCGAATCGCGGCCTCGATCACCGCGTTGATACGGGCAGCGTCGGCGACCTCGTCACCGCTGGGGAAGTTGTCCAGGGCGGGCAGGTATTCGAGGCTGTAGGTGCGATTGTCGGGATTGCGATGAAAGATCAGCGGCATCACCGGCGCGCCGGTCATCTTGGCGATCTTGGCCGTCAGCTTGATCGACGCCGCCTCGACTCCGAAGAAGGGCGCAAACACGCTGGCGTCACGACCGAAGTCCTGGTCCGGACTGTACCAGACGTGGTGACCGGCCTTGATCCGTCGCACCACACCACGCAGGTCATGACGATCGATGGCGGTACCGAAGATGCCGTTGCGGGCACGGGTCATGAAACGCTCGAACACCGGATTGTCGTGGGGGCGATAGACCACGTCGGCGGGAAAGAACAGCGAGTGCAGGGCGCCACCGAGATCCAGGGTGGAGAAGTGGATGCCGATGATCAGCGCGCCCTTGCCTTCTGCCTGGACCCTCGCCATATGCACCTGGCCCTTGAAGGTGACCCGGTGGCGCAGATGTTCGGGATCCCGGCACCAGCCGGTGGCGGTCTCGAAGATGCCGATGCCGTTGGCCAGAAAGCTCTGCTTGACCAGGCGGGCCTGGGCCGCCGGGTCGAGTTCGGGAAAGCAAAGGCGAATATTGGTCTCGGTGATATGACGGCGACGCCCGGCGAAACGCCAGGCGGCCAGTCCGATCAATCGGCCCAACGCCAGCTTGCAGCGCCAAGGCAACCAGGCGCTGGCGCGCATGGCGGTGATGGCAAGGTAGGTCGGCCAGTAGCGTGGCTGGGTCCAGTAACGTGGCGCGGTCGTTGTGTCCTTGGACATGCGATCCCTCGTCGGTCGATCAGGACGACCGACGAGCCAGGCCGTCAGTCGCTAACGGCGCCATTGTACCGCCTGGGCACCCGTGGCAGCACCCCGGTCAACAGGGTATAGCTGATGGTGTCGCAGAATCGGGCCACTTCATCCACCGACAGTACGCCACCGTGACGGCTGCGGCCCCACAGCACCACCTCGCTGCCGATGCCTGCCTCGGGCAGTTCGCTCAGGTCCACCGTCATCATGTCCATCGACACCTTGCCGGCCACATGGGTGCGCTTGCCATCGACCAGCACCGGGGTGCCGTCCACGGCGTGGCGGTCATAGCCGTCGCCGTAGCCACAGGCCACCACCCCGATACGCGAGGGCCGAGAGGTGACGAAGCGCCCCCCGTAGCCCACCGGCTCCCCCGCGGGAAGCTCGCGCACGGCGATGATCTCGCTGCGCAGGCTCATCACCGGTGCAAGCTCTTGGCTTGCGCTGTTGGCGACCTCCAGAGGGTCGGACCCGTAGAGCATCACTCCTGGGCGGTTGATGGCACCGTGGGCCGATGGCTGGGCAAGAATACTTGGCGAGTTGGCCAGGCAGGTGGGCGCGTCGAGGCGCTCGGCCAGCGCCACAATGCACTCGCGCTGACGTTGAAAGTAGCCAGCATCGGTACTGTCGGCGGTGGCGAAGTGACTCATCAGGTGAAGATCACAGACACACTCGGGGGCCGCCTCGAGTGCCCGCCAGGCCGCTTCGGCCCGCTCGGGCGGGAATCCCAGCCGATGCATGCCGGAGTCCACCTTCAGCCACACCGGGATGGGCCGGGCCGGACACCGTGCCAGGGCGGCCTCGAGCTGCCATTCGCTGTGAATCGCCATGCCCAGGCCAAGCGCCTCCACCTGGGCCAGCTCATCGGCGCTGAAGATCCCCTCGAGCAGCACGATGGGCTCCTCGATGCCGGCCTCGCGCAGGGCGACCGCCTCCTCGATCGCTGCCACCGCAAACATCGGCGCCTCGCCGGACAAGGCCCTGGCGCAGGCGACGGCGCCATGGCCGTAGGCGTCCGCCTTGAGCACCGCGACGCTGAGGCTGCCAGGGGCCAGGCCCGCGGCAAGCCGGTAGTTGTGGCGCAGGGCATCCAGGTCGATATCGGCGATCAGGGGGCGAGACATGGGGACTCCGAGGTCAGGGGTAACGGGCTAGCGATATCGCAATATTATGCTCGATAGAAATGGTCATTTCATGGCATATAGAACCATAAATTCCTTGCAACATAGTCGGTTACCCCATAACCATGATGACCCACAGACATAACCACTAAAAAAGCGCCAGGCTTGGCCTGGCGCTTAGGGATACGTCTCACGGGGTCAGTCTTGAAGGCCGGGCACATGCCTCTGTCCAAGCGCCCCAGCATGCGCTGATATCATCTACTTGCGGGCACCGCCACCGACAGCGCTCTGGTCACGCCAGGCTGACGGGGCTACTCGAAGATCGCGTCCAGCGACAGGCCCTGCTTGTCGAGCATCCGGCGCAGCTTCTTGAGCGCCTCGACCTGGATCTGGCGCACCCGCTCGCGGGTCAGGCCGATCTCCTCGCCGACCTGCTCCAGGGTGGCGGCCTCGTGGCCACGAAGGCCAAAGCGTCGCACCACCACCTCGCACTGTTTCTCGGTAAGCTCGGCCAGCCAGTGATTGACGTGGGCCTTGACGTCACCGTCGACCAACGTCGACTCGGGCCCCTGCTCGTTGTCGTCGGTGAGGGTCTCGATCAACGGCTTGTCGCTCTCGCCGCCCATGGGGTAGTCGACCGAGGACACCCGCTCGTTGAGCCCCATCATCTTCTTGACGGTCTCGACGGGCTTGTCCAGATGTTCGGCGATCTCTTCGGCGGTGGCCTCGTGATCGAGCTTCTGGGTCAGCTCGCGGGCGGCGCGCAGGTAGATGTTGAGTTCCTTGACCACGTGGATCGGCAGGCGAATCGTGCGGGTCTGATTCATCAGCGCCCGCTCGATGGTCTGGCGAATCCACCAGGTGGCGTAGGTCGAGAAGCGAAAGCCGCGCTCCGGATCGAACTTCTCCACCGCACGAATCAGGCCGAGGTTGCCCTCTTCGATCAGGTCCAGCAGGGTCAGGCCACGATTGAGGTAGCGGCGCGCGATCTTCACCACCAGGCGCAAATTGGACTCGATCATCCGAGCCCGCCCCTGGGGGTCGCCCTTGCGCGCCAGACGGCCGAAATAGACCTCTTCCTCCGGCGTCAGCAATGGCGAGAAGCCGATCTCGTTCAAGTAGATCTGGGTGGCGTCGAGGCTCTGGCGCGCATAGCGATCCTCGCGACCCAGCGCCTTCTCGAACGCCTGAGTCTCGTCCTCGGCTTCCTCGACCTCTTCGACCTCGTCCGTCACGTCCTCGACGGCGTCCTCGTCAGCCTCGTCTACCGTTTCGAGATTCACATCCTGAAGATCCCGTTCAAGCATGCTCATCGTATAGCTACCCCGTGGTTGCGACCCGGCGTTGTCGTCACCCACTACGATCAACGCCAAAGATTATTATTGTGTGACGCTCATCCTGGAGAAACTGCCGTTTCTCAACGGGAAGGAAGATATTTCGTCGGATCCTGCGGCTGGCCGTCCTTGCGCACCTCGAAATGCAGGCGTACGTCCTCGGCGTCGGAATCCCCCATGGTGGCGATGACCTGGCCTGCCTCGACGACATCGTTCTCGCTGACCTTGAGACTGTCGTTGTGGGCGTAGGCACTCAGGTATTCATCGTTATGCTTGAGCAGGATGAGCTTGCCGTAGCCCCTCACACCGCTGCCCGCGTAGACCACCTTGCCCGGCCCCGCCGCTCTGACAGGTTGCCCCTTTTGACCGCCGATATCAATGCCGGCGGTGATGCTCGAACTCTCGCCGAACTGGCTGACAATCTGGCCGTCGGCCGGCCACTGCCAGGGGACCTCATCGACCGGCGTATAGGTCCGGGACCCGCCGCTTGAAGCGCTTTCGCCGCCACTGGAAGACGTGGCCTGGCTGCTGCTGCCGCTGTCCTGTGAAGCGTTGGCGGCCACGGTTTCTGACTGTGCAGAATCGCTAGCCTCGGCCTGCTGCTGTTGCTGTGCCCTGGCCTCTTCCTCGGCGGCCGCCACCACCGATTCCTCGGCTTCGCGCTGGGCGCGCTCGGCCTTATCCTGACTGCTCAGGCTGCCATCGGCGCCGGGGGTGTCGTAGTCGTACACCGGTCCCGGAGCGGTCGCGCTGACACCGGCCACGGCGGCCGCGCCCTGGGCCGCGGTACCGCTGATCTGCTCGGTACTCGCGCTCACGGTCTCGGTGCTGCCGTCCGGCAACAGCCACTCGAGATCCTCGGAGGAGGGCTGAGCGTTCTGACTTTCCTGGCCGAGGGGCGTTGCCACCGCCCCGCCCTGGCCTGCCTGCGCGCCCGCTACCTGCTGGCTACCGGCGCCCGACGACGGGGCTTGACCGTTGGCCGACAGGCTCAGCGTCTGGCCGACGTCGATGCGGTAGGGAGGCTGGATATTGTTGATCCGGGCCAGTTCGCGGAAGTCCATATCGTGGCGCCAGGCGATGCCGTACAGCGTATCGCCGGACTCGACGGTGTACTGCGCAGGCACCTGGGCGGCACGGGCCGACGACAGGTCCTGAACCTGGACCGGCTGGCTCGGGCCCTGCTGATTGACACAGCCGGCCAGGACCAGCGCCAGGCTGGAGATGACGAGAGTCTTATGCATCGTGTGGTGTCTCCTTGTCGGCTGACCGCGTCGAGCGGCTAGCGTTGGCGTCTTCGCGGGCGGCGGACGAAGCGCCAACCCTGGCAACGATGAGGACCACCAGCATGCCGAGGATGGCGAGCAGCGTCACCCCCACCAGCTGCGCGGCCTCTCCGGTCACCGCAGAATAATCCCAGGGGGCCAGATAACGATAGTCCAGCGGGATGACTTGATTGTCACTGCCTAGCTGATAGCGCGTCAGCTCCCGCCAGGGCCAGAGGATCGGCAGCGAGCCCACGATGAAGCCGACCAGCAGCTGCAGGGTGGCGGTGTGATGACGCCGCAGCAGCCACGACAGCAGACGCGAAAAGGTGAAAAGGCCAACCAGGCACCCCAGGGCAAACAGCCCCAGCAGCGGTACATCAAAACCGCGGATCCCCTGCATTACCACGTCGTAGAGGCCCATGCTCAACAAAAGAAAGCTACCCGAGACGCCGGGCAACAGCATCGCGCTGATGGCGATGGCGCCACCGACGACCAGTACCAGCGAGGGGCTGCCGAGGGCGTTGACCAGCGGCATCAGCGACGGCAGCGCCTGGGCCAGCATCAGTCCCAGCGCCAGCGGCAGCATGTGCCACCAGCGCCAGTCGGCCGGGTGCTTGCCGACCACCAGCGCCGACGCCGCCACCAGGCCAAAGAAGAAGCCGTTGAGCAGCAGCGGATGGCTATCCAGCAGCCACACCACCAGGTGAGCCACGGTGATCAGGCTGGTCAGGATGCCGGCCATCAGCGGAAGCAGGAAGCGCAGGTTCAGGTGAGCGACGAGCCCCCTGACGCCGCCCTGTTTCAGCGCCCCGAAGGCACTGGGACCGAAGCGCTTGATGGTGTGGATCAGCTCCTCGTAGATGCCGGTGACGAAGGCAATGGTGCCCCCGGAGACTCCCGGGACGGCATCCGCCGCCCCCATGCCCGCACCCCGGAGGTAGAGGCCTAGCGAATGTTTCAACGAATTACTCCTTCAAGTAACGGCACGAAGCGTACCGGCTCCAGCCGTTCGAATTCAAAGCGCTCTCCCTCGCGCCGTACACGGGTCAGCCACTGGCGTCCATCGTGGCCTTCCAGCGGCGCGATCAGCACGCCGCCGTCCACCAGCTGGGACAGCAGAGGTTCGGGCAGTTCGCTGGCACAGGCGGTCAGCAGGATGGCGTCGAAGGGGGCGGCCTCGGGCCACCCGTGCCCGCCGTCGGCCAGCCTCAAGCGCGCGTTGTAGGTCTTCAACAGGCGCAGGCGCGAGGCGGCGATACGATGCAGAGCATTGATCCTCTCCACCGACCAGAGTTCCGTCACCAGACGTGCCAGGATCAGCGTCTGGTAGCCTGACCCGGTGCCCACCTCCAGCACTCGCTCGGGCGCCTGCTCGAGGATCAGCTCGCTCATGCGTCCGACGATCCAGGGCTGCGACAGGGTCTGGCCATGGCCGATCGGCAGCGCGGTATCTTCGTAGGCACGATGCGCCAGGGCCTCGTCAAGGAACAGATGGCGAGGTTCCCGCGCCATCACCTCGAGCACGCGAGACGAGCGAATGCCCTGCTCGCGCATGCGGCTGACCATGCGGTCCCGGGTTCGCTGGGACGTCATGCCGACGCCTCTGAGATCAGGTGAGCGCATCAAGCCAGTCCTGCACATCATCGCGTGCGGCGTGTCGGGTCAGATCGGTCTGCAGCGGGGTGATGGAGACGTAACCCTCCGCCACCGCGGCGAAGTCCGTGTCCGGCGCATCGTCGGCATTTTCCCCCACCGGGGCGATCCAGTAGCGCAACCGTCCACGGGGATCGCGCGTCTCGATGGGGCGTTCGGCGGGGCCACGATAGCCCATGCGAGTGACGCGAAAGCCGCGCAGCTCCTCCCACGGCACATCCGGCACATTGACATTGAGCAGGCTGCGCGGCGGCAGCGAAAGCTGCTCCAGTGCCCCTACCAGGCTCGCCGCCACCCGGCCAGCGGTCTCGAAGTAGCGGTGCCCGACCAGTGACACGGCGATGGCCGTCATGCCCAGATTGCGCCCTTCCATGGCCGCCGCCACGGTGCCCGAGTAGAGCACGTCGTCGCCCAGGTTGCCGCCATGGTTGATACCCGAGATCACCAGATCCGGCGTCTCGTCCCAGACGCCGTTGACGCCAAGATAGACACAGTCGGCGGGGGTACCGTCGACGCTGTAGAAGCCGCTGTCCATGGGGCTGAGCGACAGCGGACGCGACAGGGTAAGGGAGTTGCTGGCGCCGCTGCGATCACGATCGGGGGCGACCACCCTGAGCTTGGCATAGGGGCTGAGGGCGTCATGCAAGGCCTTCAAGCCAGGCGCGTTGACGCCGTCGTCGTTGGATAGCAGCAGTCTCCTCATGGTGTATCTCCCTGGTGTTGCTCGGCCACTGGTTGCGCGTCCCCGGTCAGCTCTTCCCCAGGCTGCCTGGCCACAGGCTCCTTCACTAAAGGCTCGTCGACGGACGGCGCGTTGCGAAAGCTCAAGGTGGGGTGATCCATCAGCTCACGCAGCACGGCGGTGGCAAAGGCCCCGGCGGGCAAGCGGAACTCGAGCCACACCGCGTCGCCCTGACGCCATAGACGGGCCTCGGTGGGCATGACTCTCAACGCCCGTCGGGACGCCTTGACCCTGGCCTTCTCGAGTCCGGCGCAAAGCGCCGGCGCCTCGGCCAGGACGTCTTGCTCCAGCGCCTCGGCTCGCTCCCGGGCGCGACTGCCACCGGTCCCCCAGAGTACCCCGGCGGGATGGATGTCGCCTTGCTCGAGGCGCGCCTTCAAGGCGTCATCGGGGCTTTCCACGTCGAACAGGCTGTGGGTACCTTCCAGCATCATCACATCGCCGGCCAGCACCTCTCGCCAGCAGCCCCTGCGCAGACGCTCGGCCAACTGGGCGTTGAACAGGTAGCTGCGAGCGGCGGACAACAGCATGCCCTCGCGGTCATCACGCTTGCGCCAGCCGCGCTCGAGCACCGCACAGGCCTTGCTCAGGTTGCGCCCCTCGTGACCGAACCGCTGGGGCCCGAAATAGTTGGGCACCCCGTCGCTCACCAAGGCCTCGAAGCGCTGTTCGAGCCCAGGGTCCCGAGCCACCTCGCCGGTCAGCTTCAGACGAAAGCGGTTGCCGCGATGGACCCCACGCTTGAGCTTGCGCGGATGACGGCTGGCGGCCTCGACCACATAGCCCTCCGCCGCCAGTCGTGCGTCGAGATCTTTCGGCGCCTCACGCCCCGCAAGATGCACCGAGAACCACTGACGCGTTACCGCCGTGCGGTCCTTCATGCCGGCATAACCGACGTCGCGGCGACTCACCTGACACTGGTGGGCCAGGGTCGAGGCGACCCTGGCGGTGGTGGTGTCACGCTTGGCGATCCACAGCCACAGGTGCTCGCCCTGGCCCTCAGGAGCGAACCCAAGGTCCTCCTCGACCTGGAAATCCTCGGGGGTTTCCCGGTAACGCCCAGCCATCGGGGCGCCGAAACGCTCGTCCAGATAGCGCGGCCAGTCCGGGGGCCAGACGATGGCATCGCTCATGTCGATTCGGCCCTCGTGACACTGGCGCCAGGGTCCCCGGCGGCGCTGGTGGCATCATTGTCAATGGCCGCCATCAGCACCACCGCCTCGGCGGCGATGCCCTCGCCACGCCCGGTGAAGCCGAGACGCTCTGTCGTGGTGGCCTTGACGTTGATGGCGCCCCTGTCGATGCCCAGGTCCTCGGCCAGGGCGTCGCGCATGGCACCGAGATGCGGTGCCATCTTCGGCGCCTGGGCCATCAGGGTGGCGTCCAGGTTGGCCACCCGGTAGCCGGCCTGCGCCACCCGTGCCACCACCCGCCGCAGCAGGTCGCGACTGTCGGCGCCCTTCCACTCAGGGTCGGTATCCGGAAACAGGTGACCGATATCACCGAGGGCGCAGGCGCCCAGCAGCGCATCACTGATGGCATGCAACAGAACGTCGCCATCGGAGTGCGCCACGAACCCCCGATCGAAGGGCAGTCGCACGCCCCCGATCATCAGGTGGTCACCCTCGCCGAAGCGATGGACGTCGAAGCCGTGGCCTATGCGCAGGGGCAGCAGCATGTTCATGAACTCTCGTGCAGATCCCGGAGCACCGCGTCGCCGGCCAGGATCAACTCGGCCAGGCGCAGGTCCTCGGGGTGGGTGATCTTGATATTGTCGCGGCGACCGGCGACCAGTCGGGGCGCGCGGCCCAGGGCCTCAACCGCCGACGCCTCGTCGGTGATCCGGCCGACACCGATGCCGTCCGGCGCCAGCGCCCGCGCCAGAGCTTCCTGAAGCAGAGCAAAGCGAAATGCCTGGGGCGTCTGGGCCTGCCACAGACCCCGTCGGTCCTCGGTGTTCGCCACCGCCCCCTGGCCATCGTCACGCTTGATGGTATCCGCCACCGGCGAGGCCAGCAGCGCCCCGTCAGGGCTCGCTAGGGCAGCGTTGTAGAGCCGTGACAGGTCATCGGCGCTGACACAGGGGCGCGCCACGTCGTGCACCAGCACCAGGTCATCGGGGGCGCCTTGGGCGGCGACCGCCGCCAGGGCATTGACCACGCTGTGCACGCGCTCGGCGCCGCCGGCCACCCGCTGCCAGTCGGTAAAGGGGACCAGCGCCGGGTCGAACCAGTCGTCATCGGGCGCCAGGCACAGGCACAGCCGCGCCTCGGGAAAGCTCTGATGCAGCCGCGCCAGGGTATGCGCCAGCACCGGTCGCCCCGCCACTTCGAGATACTGCTTGGGGCAGGTCCCGCCGACCCGCTTGCCGACGCCCGCCGCCGGCACGATCAGCCACAGTCGGCTCATTCACTGGCCCCCTGGGCAGATCCCGGTGTCGGTTGGGCCACCGGGGCGACGTCGGTCTCGACCCCGGGCACCCAGAAGAACTGCTCGTCGGTGCGCACCATGCCCACATCGCTGCGAGCGCGTTCCTCGATGGCATCGAGACCGGTCTTGAGGTCCACCACCTCGGCGCTAAGGCGAGCATTGCGATCGCGCAGGGGCTGGTTTTCCGCCTCCAGCGCCGCCACCCGCCCGCTGACTTCATTCATTTCCATGACACCGCCCTGGCCCAGCCACAGTCGATACTGAAGCAGGGCGAGCAGTGCCAGCAGCACTATCGCCAAGGTCTTGAGCATGCAGGTACCGTCGACATTCGATTCGGCGCCTAGTATGCCATCGCCGCCCGGTCGGGGGCGAGTCGCGGGTCGGCCCATGTCACGATGGCCAGGAGAGCGCATCAAGACCAGAGGCACCAACGCAATCGGCCGACCCCGAGTGTCGCCCGACTCACTGGCGAGCGTTCTTGCGCTGGTTAAATGCCAACCGCTCTATAGCTGGAACGGCATACGGAAGGTCAGGCTGATATCCGAGGCGTCATCGGTCATGCCGATGCCCAGGTTGGTGACCACCGAGGTGGAATCGGTCATGGCGTAGGTGCCACCGATATTGAACACCCCGATAGTGGCGTCACTGCCGATAACCTCGGTCTCATTGCCACCTTCCGGAGTAATCTCGGTCTTGCGGATATATTCGTGGGAGTAGGACAACGCCAGACTCAGCCGCTCATTCAAGGCAAAGGCGGTACCGAAGCCTGCGCTGATGCTGTCACCCAGATCCACATCGGCGCGCTGATCACCCTCACCCGCCGAAATATCGTCGAAATCTTCCTCGATATTGTAGGTGTAGCCCAGGTTGGCGAAGACGATGGCCGGGTCCAGAGTCTTGAGTACCGACACCCCGGCAGTCACGCCCCAGACGCCGTTGCCGGTAGGCAATTCCTTGGGAACCGACAGGTTACCGGCGGTATCGGATTGCTCGATTTCGATGCCGTAGGGGTCCTTGCCGGTGGGCGCACGCACCCCCAGACTGACCACCACGTCGGGCCTCTCCACGGTCTCCGGCAGCAGCCGGTAGGACAGGCTCGCCGAGATATCACCTAGCCCGGCTTCATCGACGTCATCCTCCACATTGCGTTCTGTGGAGAACTCACCACCGATGGACTGGATGGTGGTGGTGCGATAGACGAAGGGCACATTGATGCTGGCTTCCAGCCGATCGGTCAGGCCATAACGGGTATTGATATCCAGGGTGGTAATGTGGGTCTCGACATTGTCGAGATTCAGCTCGCCGAGAAAGATGGCGTCCAGTGCCAGAAAGCCGCGTAGTGCCAGGCTATCCCGATCCGAGTAGGTGTAGGTGATCCCGGGTTCGATGGTCAGGCGATCGGAAAACAGCGCGTGCTCCTCGCGGAAAATATCCTGCACGCTGCGCGAGGCCTCCTGGGATTCCAGCGCTTCTTGCTGTTCGGCTCCGACGGTCTGTTGTGCAAGAGCAGGCGCCGCAGCACCGGCCAGTAAAAGGCCCGCCAACGGCGGGCAGAGCGTCCTGTTGATGACGATATTCACGTCGATCTCCTTGTCCCCGAATGAAATCGTTTGTACTTCTTGTCGAGCGTCTACTGCGCCCTTCTGCTCCCCTTCCAGCAGGGTCCCCCGACACTCCTGGTAAAGTGTAGTCAAATTGTGCGTTTACGACGGCCAAATCCTTCATAGCTGTCAACGCAGTGCCGCCGCGGACTTGATGCCGCTGAGCATGCCGGGTACCGCCCTGTCTCCCACCCCGGCCTGGTTACCCATATACAGCTGCAGCCGGGTCAGGTTGCGCACCTGCTGCATGTTGCTGGAGAGCTGGATCGCCTGATTCAGCCCGCCGCCGGGTACAATGGCCTGACTGATGCTGCCCATACCCGGAATGTCCACGGATACGCTCATGTTGTTGCCGACGGCGGATACCGCGATGGTACTGCCGGCGATGGAGCGGGTCAGATTGCCGCTGGTGTCCGGGCTCACTCCACCGAAGCTCGAGGCGTCCATGACATCGATGACCAGGTCATTGGCGGCGACGTTGAAGTCCCCCCCCGCCTGGATCGACTGCACCACGCCGGAGGCGTTGGCGGTGCCCCGATCGACTATCGTTGCACCGTTGCCAAGACTTGCCAGACCCGCGGCGCTCTCCACCACGGTAATGGTGGGCTGGAAGCTCACCGTGGGTTGGCCTCGACTCAGATCACCCAGCATCTGCGCCCCGGCAGATAGATGATCCCCCGCCGCGGTGCGCCATTCGCTGACCATCTGCACCCCGAAAAACATCAGGCGCCCCTTATCGGCGAAGCGCCCGCGCTGTTGTCCCAGTTCACTGTCGGATAGCTGACGCGCCTCGCTGAAACCCTCGAAGCGGTCAAAGTCGGTGGTGGCAGCCAACGCTGCCGGTGCGCCCAGAGCCAACGACAATGCCAACAGCATTGCCCAGTATTTCAGCCCTGGTCCCCTGTCATGTCCCATCATGGTGTTGCCCCCTGATCGACGGCGCCTTCCTGCTCGCCGCTGAGCCTTGCCGAAAGAGCGTTATCGTTATCAGAACAGTTCAGCGTGACGGAAACCGAAGTCGATCATCTGCTCGCGTGAGACGGGCGAAAACACGTCCTTCATTCGATGCGCCGTCAAAGGCTGGCGCGGATCGAGCAAGGCGGTATAGCGATCGAAGCCGTCGCCCACCACCGC
The DNA here is from genome assembly GCF_030733595.1 of Halomonas sp. MMSF_3323. Lineage (NCBI taxonomy): Bacteria > Pseudomonadati > Pseudomonadota > Gammaproteobacteria > Oceanospirillales > Halomonadaceae > Halomonas > Halomonas sp. MMSF_3323. The sequence continues at coordinate 24,695 of NZ_JASHIT010000018.1, forward strand.
GAAGATGATATTGTTCCAGGCGGCCATGAATTCGTCCCGGGACATCACCCGGTTGCCCAACGCCGGATCACCGACATAGACGCGATCTGCGCTGGCCTTCTTCATGACCACGAAGTGTTTGTAGCCGTTGAGGTCCAGTAGGACGATCACCGGAATCGAGACGTCATCCAGGGTCTCGGCGTCGACTTCATAGCCGCGCCCGCGTAGGCCCAGGGTCTCGACATAGTTCTTCAGATCCAGCAGGGAGAAGCCCTGCTGCTGTACCAGCTCCAGGTCGGCTACCTCCAGCATCCCCGCCAGCACGTCGTGCTCGGTGGTGTCGGGACGTTGGTAGGCGTACTTGAGCAGGGTGGCCAGCGAAGCGGCACCACAGGAAAAGTCGGTGCGCTGCTCGACCAGATTCTCGTAGCGACGCTCACGGATGGACTGCACGTCCTTGTTGATCACCGTCCCCGGCACGATCCCTCCCAGGCGAATGGTGGCAGCCTGGGTGTTGCCGAGTGGTAGTGCGAGGCCGATGGCCAGTGCCGCGGCCAGCGGCCAGCGTGGCAGTGTCATGACCTGTCCCCCGTATCCAGATGGTGAGTGTCGTATTGGCCAGCTTCTTGGTGAGCTTTGGCGCTGGTGTCTTGTTGGAAAGATCCCCGGCCCAGATGGGCCGGGGAATTCGCGCAGCGGAGACTGGTATCAGTTCTCGCCGCCCACGCCACCGGTGTTGCTTGAGTTCGCCATGCTGGAAGCAATCGACAGCGAGTTGCGCTGCATGTTGCCGGTGCCGGAGGCGATGTTGACGCCGATGTTGCCGGTGGCGCCGCGCAGGGCATTGCCGCTCAGAGTGGCAGTATTTTCCTGGTAGACCAGCACTTCATTGAAGGAGCTGCTGGAACCGGAAGCGGTGCCGGCCAGGCCAATCAGACCAGCCTCGACGAAGCCGAGAGAACCGCCTTCTTCACCCTCGAAACGACCGTCGTTGCCATCCGGGCCCTGGTCGTCGAAGTCAGCATGGCCCCACAGGGACTCGCCGCCGGGGTGGCTGTCGCCGCCCTGCCAGATTTCCGGATAGACGTCGTTGGTCTGCTCCCAGTTGCCCTCGTAGCTACCGACACCGCCACCGATGTAGCCACCGCCCAGTACCACGCCGGCGCTGAACTCGGAGCCGCTTTCCAGGGTCACGACCTGTCCTGCGGTGGTGGTGCTGTTGTTGTAGCTGGCCTGGACGCCGCCGGTGGTGGCGTCGGCGCTGCCGCTGGCGGTGTTGACGGCTGCCGCCAGGCTGTTGTGCTGGGCGTTGCCGATACCGGCCGCGACGTTGACGCCGATGTTGCCGCTGGCGTTACGCAGGGCGTTGCCACCCATCAGGGCAGTGTTCGGGCTGCCGGTGATGCCAGTCATGTTGTTGGAGGTGGACTGGAAGGAGAAGGAGGCCGCCTGGCCGAACACGGTGGCCGCGTCGGAAGATGACAGCGCGGCGTCGTTGGCCTGCTGGTTGTTGTCACCGGCGGCCACGTTGGCACCGATATTACCGGCAGCACCCTGCAGGGCATTGCCGCCCAGGGTCGCGTCATTGGTGGTCAGGTCTTGCGTGGCATAGTTGTTGTCGCTGAACTGCTTGCTGTCCACGGTGGCGCCGGAGTAGTTGTCATCTGTAACCAGGGCTCCACCGAGCGCACCCAGCCGCTTGTAGGTGTGGGAATCGTTCTTGATATGAACGTCGTAGCGGTTGTTGACGTCGGAATCCATGTAGGAATCGGTGTCAAAGCTGTTGTCCGCCAGTGCCGCCGGTGCGACCAGAAGTGCAGAGATGGCCAGAGCGAGCGGTGCTTTTTCGAAAGTTTTCATGATCGTTCTCCTGAATGAACCGTACTGTCTTTTCACTGCTTTTATTGACGTCACTCGTTGTCTTCCACGCTTGCTCTATTGGTTGAAGCGATAGCTGAAGCTGTTGCGAGTGGCGTTCCCCGTGCCGGCTGACTGGTTGACCTGAATCACTCCTCTGGCGCCCCCGAAGGTACTCTCATCGATCTCGAGATTCCGGATGGCGCTGTCGGAGCCATTGCTGCTCGACCCATTCAGCCCCTGCCTTGGTGCCAGCACCTGTTGCAGACTGTCGTCGCTCAGGCCGCTGACCGTGCTCCCCAGAGCCATGCCGAAGCTGTTGCTCTGAAGGTTGCCTATCCCCGCCGCCTGGTTGACGGACATCCACCCGGAGGCTCCACTAAAGGCGCCCTCCCTGATGGCGGTGCCCACCTCCATGCCGGCGAGTCGTTCGTCGATGCGCACCTGCTGCACCAGACGATTGTTGATGGTGGCGCCATCACCGATGGCCAGGGCGCCGCTGTTGGACTGCAGATTCTGGTTGCCCGCGGCCTGGTTGGCCGCCGCGACACCACTGACACCGCTGAGCGCCTGTCCGCTGATCACGCTGCTGCTGCGCAGGCCGCTCAGGTCCTGGCCCTGGGCCGGGTCCGGGCTCACCATCACCAGCCCGAAGGCGGCGGTAAGCACCAGGCTGCGAGTCAGCCGTACCGGCACGAATGAAGGCTTGAAGATCCGCATGATCAGCGCCTCCCGCCGGTCAGGGGCGCCAGCGCGCCAGTCACGGTATTGGCGATACCCGAGGTCGCCCCGATCACGCTGCCACCGGCTGCCGATCCGCCACCGACCGAGGTCGCTACCCGATTGCTGCTGCCCAGGGGGCCGGTGCCGAGATTGGCGCCGGTACCCAGGGCGCGGTGCATCTGACTCATGCCGCGGCCTACGCCGGCGGAGATACTGGCCGCCCGGGTGTCATCGAGCATGATCGCGGAGACCCCACCCATGCGGGTGTGAACGCTGCCGGTGGCGCTGCGCGCCATGTTGCTGCTGTGCATCAGGTCGGCACGGCCACGAATCGGCCCGCTTTCGCGATTGACGTAGCCGAATGGCGCAGTCTCGACCTCTCGCAGCATGATGATCTCGCCGGGCTGGACGCCGGGGCGAAGATCGGCGCCGAGGCTCTGGTCGGTCCCCACACCGACCAGGCCCACCGCTACTACCGCTGCGGCCAGGGCCAGACGCCACTGGCACGTCACGGCGTTCCCGCTTCCCCCTTGCCCTTCTTTGTGCTTCAGGTGTCCCATGGTGATCACCAGTCCCGTTGCGTAGTGACGTTGGCGCTCTGACGGTTGTTCAGCCCGTTGGCTGCGCGATGGCTGCTGTCGTCGCCCCCGCCTCCGGCACCTCGTCCCGGCCGTTCGTCCCAGAGGATGACGCCGTCGGCGTCGATTCCCTGCTCCGGCACGAAGCGGCCTCGAATTGTGTCCAGCGCCCCGTCATTGACGAGGTGCTGCTCCCCGGGAGCGCCGAACACCTGCTGCTCGTCGAGCATCGCGGTGTCCGATCGGGCCGACATGGATCCGGTGGCGGCCAGCGCCACACCGATCGCGATGGACGCGCCAAGGACTAGGGTCCGGCTGTTTGCGATCGTCTGGTTCATGTCGGCGTCTCCTCGGGTCCTGTTCCCGTTGCAGTGTTTCTCCTGCACAAAGAACAGAGCAATCGCCGTGCCAACTTATAATCTGTTGATTTATAGGTATTTTTATTTTTGTGCGAAATGAAGAGTGTTAAGCGGATGAAACAACGCACCTTCAGCCGATGAGAAAAAACAGCACAAAACATCGTCAACTATCTGTTTTGTCGGTGGTTTTCCAAAAAGTACCGTTACTGGTACAGCACAGAACTGAGCGATAGCGACAAACAGGCAAAGCGACGCTGCCAGCCTGGCACTATCGTGCTGAAGGGCCCGCGAGGCGGGGGTTTCAGAAGAAACAGCAAAAAAATGTGGCAGGGTGTGTTCAAGGACGACATTCGCGTTACGAGGGAAGCCGGCACCTTGTACGGATGGGGGAGAAATGTCAGAAATCGCATGATTGAGCACAGTCAAACCTGACCCATCAACAAGCAATACACTGATATAAAAGGTATTTTTTAGACATTCACCGCTTCAACACTGTCCCTCTGGCCAATGTTTCAACAAAGCAACACTTTTGCGCCAGGCCCATTTTTCGGGGGTACGAAGCATCAGCTTCGTCCGGATAGCGTCGACATCTTGCCGCGATCTCTCAACGTCGATAATCGGATCCGGATGCCAGAGCGCAGATACCAGGGAAGTAGAAGGACGCAGATACCAGGGTGATAGAAGGACCCAGATGCCAGGGCGATAGAAAGCCCCCAGATAGCAGAGCACTGGAACCTGGATGCAAAAAGCCCCGCTTGCAGCGGGGCTATCAAAGAGTGGTTTGCCGAGAGGTCATAGAGAGAAGAGAGCGCTGCGAGGAGAGACCTGCCGATAACGCCTCTTCACTACCGCTCGAACAGAATCAATGACACCAGTCCGTCAGGAGAAGGCAGCCTCCTGGGGAGGCGTACGAGAAATACCGTGCTTGTCGAGCAACCGATAGATGGTCACCCGGGAGACGCCAAGTTCCTTGGCGGCGGCGTTGACCCGGTACTTGTTGCGCCCCAGCGCCGAGAGCAGCGCATCACGCTCGGCTTCCTCGCGAACCTCTTCAAGCGTTATCTGGTGGCGGTTCAAGCCACGCCGTTCGATGCCGAGGTCCTCGGGCTGGATCAGACGGTTTTCGCACATCACCATGGCCCGGCGAACCCGATTGATCAGCTCGCGGACGTTGCCGGGCCAATGGTAGCGCTGCATCACCGACAGCGCCTCTCGGGAAAAGCCTTTCAGACAGGAGGCCTTCTCGCAGGAGAAGCGCTCGAAGAAGAAACGCGCCAGGATCTCGATATCTTCCGAGTGCTCGCGCAAGGCAGGTACCTGCACCTGGAGCACATTGAGCCGGTGATAGAGATCCTCCCGAAAGCGTCCCTCCTTCACCGCCAGCTCGAGATTGACGTGGGTCGCGGCGACGATACGCACGTCCACCGGAATATCCTCGAGCCCACCGACGCGCTGGATACAGCGCATTTCCAGAAAGCGCAGCAGGTTGACCTGAAGCTCCAGCGGCAGGTCGCCGATCTCGTCGAGGAACAGGGTGCCACCGTCGGCCGCCTCGATACGACCGATCTTGCGTTGCGAGGCACCGGTGAAGGCGCCCTTCTCGTGGCCGAACAGCTCTGACTGAATCAAATGCTCGGGCAGGGCGCCGCAGTTGATGGCGTGAAAGGGCTGGCGCGAACGCGTGGAGCGCTCGTGGATGGCCTGAGCCGTCAGCTCCTTGCCGGTACCGGACTCACCGCTGATGAACACCGGGGCATCGACCACCGCCACCTTGCGGATGGTCTTGAACAGGTTCCACATCACCGGCGTCGTACCGACGAACTCGTACTCGCTGTCTTCGGCGGCGGCCGACATGCGCTGTTCTTCACGGTCGCGCTGCTGCAGCATCGACAGTTCCGCAGCGTGCTCCATCAGGATCGACAGGCGTAGCAGATCCACCTGGGGCGACACCAGGGAGTGGCTCAGGTGGGCCATGATGCGACGCATCTCGGGATCGTCACACTGATCCGAGGTGCTGACCGCGATCCAGGGCCTTTCGCTTTTCAGGATCAGCGGTTCCAGATGGCGCAGGTCCTGACAGGACAGGTCCTCCAGTACCATGATGCCGACCCGGCAAGGGTCATCAGGCTGCAAGCGGCAATCCGACAGCGGCGACACCAGCGGATGCATCTGCCAGCCATTCGACTGCAATCCCTCCAGCAGGTGGCCGGCACGACCACCGGGGTCGCCGATCCACCAACTGCAACGTTGCTTGACGTCCATCGCCTGTCCCCTGAACCCAACCGCCCGCAGACACCAGCAACGATCGGACTGTCGCGCCAACGCGACTACGAACCCGACCGCTCTCGATCCATCTGCGCCTGCGTAATGTAATCGTTATCTCACATGAGTATCGGTTGAATCATAGCACCGTATTACGCTCTACCTCGAAACGGTAGTCCACGGTGAGCCGCCGCCACATACAGTTCGAGCTGTCGGGCTTCCTCTTGACAAAATCGCGCTACCGCATCGTTGAGGCGGGGATCATTGACATGATGCAAGGACGTCAGCCGGCGGGGGACGAAGCCCCGGGACACCTTGTGCTCACCCTGGGTACCGGGGTCAAAGCAGTCGAGGCCTCGCGCAAGGCAGTGTTCGATACCCTGGTAGTAGCAGGCTTCGAAGTGCAAACAGTCGGCCAGCACCTCGCTGCCCCAGTAGCGACCGTAGAGGGTTCGGGTTCCCTGAAGGCAGAGCGCGGCGGCCACCGGGCGGCCTTCAACAAAAGCTTGAACAAGCACAAGGTTTTCCGGCATATGACGGCGAAGCCGCTGAAAAAATACCTCGCTTAGATATCCTGTCGCACCTCTTTCGAGATAGGTGATGCGATAGCAGCGAAAGAAGTGGCGGATCGCCGCTTCGTCGATCTCGCTACCCTCGAGGCGCCGCAGTTCGATGCCCTGGTCGGCGACACGGCGACGCTCGCGTCTTACTTCCTTGCGCCGTTTCGAGGACATCGCCGCCAGGAATCCCTCGAAGTCGCCAAAGCCCTCGTCTCGCCATTGAAACTGCACGCCGCTTCGGGCGATCAACCCCGGACAGGCCTGTCGCCAGGCGGCCACCTCCGAGTCCTCGGCAAACAGCAGATGCCAGCCCGATAGCCCGGGGTCGTCTTGCCACTGGCTCGCCAGCATGGCCATGACGGTCTGCTCGTCTTCACCTTCTGCCAGTGCCAGGCGCGGGCCTGGCGCCGGGGTGAAGGGGATCGCGCTCACCGCCTTGGGGTAGTAGCGTCCCCCGGCACGCTCCCAGGCATCCGCCCAGCTCCAGTCGAACACGTACTCGCCCCAGGAGTGTTCCTTGAGGTAGTACGGCAGCAGGCCTACCAGTCGCGCCCCTCGCCACAGCGTCAGATGTCGAGGCTGCCAACCGGTGCCCTCCCCCACCGCACCGGTGGCCTCCAGCGCATCGAGAAATTCGTGACGGGCAAAGGGGTGGTCCGGGTCCACCAGGGCGTTCCAGTGCTCGGCCGGCACCTCGGCGACGGTCTCCAGGCACTTGACCGAAAGACCTTCCTCGGCGTGGCCGCCCTGTTCTTGCTGCGGGGATGATGGCGTCACAACCCACTCCTTGCGCTTTGCGATTCAGCCACAGAGTGCCAGACTTTGGAGGTGCTCGTCGCCGAGATCGTCGAAGGCGGCGACCACCGGCCACTCCCTGTAAAAAAACTACATATTCGACCAAAGCACTCGGTCAAGGGGGAGGAAATTGGCTTTTTATTTGGTAAAGTTACGTACCTGACCCGCATCAACACGTCTGAGGTTGACCATGGCTAGCCAGCAAGCTTCTTCGCTCGATCCCACCGTCGCCCGCGTCACCGAGCGCATTCGTGAGCGCTCCCGGCAAAGGCGCGCCCTCTACGAAGAGCGCATGGAGGCCCAGCATCGTCGCGGCGTCCATCGCTCCGAACTGTCCTGCGGCAACCTGGCCCACGGCTTTGCCGCGTGCGGCAGCGAGGACAAGAATCAGCTCAAGCTGATGAATAGCGCCAACCTCGGCATCATCTCGTCGTACAACGATATGCTGTCGGCGCACCAGCCGTTCGAGACCTTTCCCGAGGTGATTCGCGAAAGCGCCCGCCAGATGGGCTCTACCGCCCAGTTCGCCGGCGGTGTGCCGGCCATGTGCGACGGCGTCACCCAGGGCCAGCCGGGCATGGAGCTGTCGCTGTTCTCCCGCGACGTCATCGCCATGGCCACCGCAGTGGGCCTGTCGCACAACATGTTCGACGCCGCCCTCTATCTTGGCGTGTGCGACAAGATCGTGCCGGGCTTGTTCATCGGCGCGGCGCGCTTCGGCCACCTGCCGACTACCTTCATCCCGGCCGGGCCCATGCCCAGCGGCCTGCCCAACAAGGAAAAGGCCCGCGTCCGTCAGCTGTTCGCCGAGGGCAAGGTCGGCCGTGACGAGCTGCTGGAAGCCGAGTCCGAGAGCTACCACAGCCCCGGTACCTGCACCTTCTACGGCACCGCCAACTCCAACCAGCTGATGATGGAGTTCATGGGGCTGCACCTGCCGGGCGCTTCCTTCGTCAACCCCGGTACCGACATGCGCGAAGCGCTGACTCGTTTCGCCACCGAACAGACGATCCGCAATACCGAGCCCGGCGGCGACTACCGTCCGTTCTATCGCCAGATCGACGAGCGTGCCATCGTCAACGCCATGGTCGGCCTCTTGGCCTCCGGCGGCTCCACCAACCACACCATGCACCTGGTGGCCATGGCCGCGGCGGCGGGTATCACCATCAACTGGGATGACTTCTCGGAGCTGTCCTCCGCGGTGCCCAGCCTGACCCGGGTCTATCCCAACGGCCAGGCCGATATCAACCACTTCCAGGCCGCCGGCGGCATGAGCCTGCTGATCCGGGAGCTGCTCGGCGCGGGCCTGATCCACGGCGACATCCCGACGATATTCGGCACCGACCTGACCGCCTACACCCAGGAGCCCTTCCTCGAGGATGGCAAGCTGGTGTGGCGCGAAGGCCCCCTGGAAAGCCTCGACCCGGACGTGCTGCGCCCGGTATCCAACGCCTTTGCCGCCACCGGTGGCCTCAACGTGCTCGAGGGGAATCTCGGCCGTGGCGTCATCAAGGTGTCGGCGGTAGAGGCTCAGCACCGGGTCGTCGAGGCGCCGATCAAGATCTTCGAGGAACAGAACGACCTCAAGGCCGCCTTCGACGCCGGCGATCTCGACCGTGACGTCATCGTGGTGGTGCGCTTCCAGGGCCCCAAGGCCAATGGCATGCCCGAACTGCACAAGCTGACCCCCTACCTGGGCGTCCTGCAGGATCGCGGCTACAAGGTCGCCCTGGTCACCGACGGGCGCATGTCCGGTGCCTCGGGCAAGGTACCTGCGGCCATCCACATGACCCCGGAGGCGCTGGACGGTGGCCCGCTGGCCAGGCTGCGTGATGGCGATGTGGTGCGCCTGGACGCCGACAAGGGCGAGCTGTCTGTCGTGCTCAGCGACGCCGAATGGCGGGATCGTCCCAAGCGCGTGGCCGAACTGGACCACTACCATGTGGGGCTGGGTCGTGAACTGTTCGGCGGCTACCGTCACCTGGCCATGGGCGCCGAGGAAGGCGCCGGCGTCTTCGGTGGCTTCGAGGCCGACGACCTCGAGCGCCAGCAGGGACAGATCCACGACGAGGACGCCTGAGTTCGCCCATGACACGCCAAGCGCTGATCGGGGACATCGGCGGCACCAACGCACGCTTCGCGCTGGTGTCGCCGGGCAAGACTGCCCCCCACGACATCCTGACCCTGCCCTGTGCCGACTATCCCGGCGTGGTGGAGGCTGCCCGTGACTACCTCGAGCGGGTGGGCGCCAGCGGCGAGAAGGCCCCGCGGGAGGCGTGCCTGGCGTTCGCCTGTCCGGTGCACGCTGAACGGGTCAGCATGTCCAACAATCACTGGAGCTTCCTGAAGGGCGAGGTCAAGCGTGACCTTGCCCTGGATGACTTCAAGGTCATCAACGACTTCATGGCTCAGGCGCTCGGCGTCCCCCACGTCGATTCGCATGATCTGGTCAGCATCCAGACCGGCGAGGCCGAAGGGCATGCCGCTCGACTGGTCATCGGACCGGGCACCGGCCTCGGCATGGCTGGCGTCTTCCCGGCACGGCGCGCCTGGGTGCCACTGCCCAACGAGGGTGGCCATGCCAGCTTCGCGCCCACCGACGAACAGGAACTCGAGATCTATCGACGCTTCCACCGTCGCTATGGCCGGGTCAGTGTGGAACGCATCCTGTGCGGTCAGGGCCTGCTCGACCTTTACCGAGTACTGGCCGAGATCGATGGTCTGGAGGCCAGCGCCAGCACGCCGGCTCAAGTCACCGAGGCCGCCAACCGCGGCGACCCGCTGGGGCGTGATACCATTCTGCGCTTTCTCAAGATCCTCGGCGACGTGGCGGGCGACGCTGCGCTGACCCTGGGTGCGAGAGGCGGCGTCTACCTGTGTGGTGGCATCGTGCCACGGCTGATCGACTGGCTGCCTCACAGTGGGTTTCTCAGCGCCTTCTGCAACAAGGGAAGGATGCGCCCTTACAACGAAGCCATCTCCATCCAGGTGGTCACGGCCCCGTGGACGGGGCTGCTGGGCGCCGCCGAGGCGCTCCACAACGAGGAGGTCGAATGATTCCGGCAACGCTCAAGACACGTATCGACGAGGTAGAGGGCCAGGGGCACATCCACTGGGCCGGCCGCGACATCTGGGTGGCCAACGAGAGCTGGGGCCAGCTGGCGATCTCGTTGCAGGGCGCCCAGGTGCTTCACTTTCAACCTGCGCCCGACGCCACGCGAGCCGCAGGCGCATCTCCCGCGCCCGACCCCACGCGAGCCGCAGGCGCTTCTCCCGCCAAAGCCACCGTCGACAGCGGTGCGGATGATCCTCTGGTGCCCGCTGGCTGGCTGTGGGTGACCCCCACGCCCCAGGACGTGCCGGGTGCGATTCGTGGCGGCATCCCCCTGTGCTGGCCGTGGTTCGCCGACGAGAACACCGCCGACGAGTCCCCCGACCGCTCCGGCCCGATGCACGGCCCGGCGCGCAAGGCCGACTGGCAACTGGACGCGGTGGACGAGCACGAAGACGGCGTCGAGGTGCACCTGTCACTGCCACAGCGCCTGCACAGCCAGTTGCATCCCCGTGCGGTGGTCCAGGCCAACGCCCAGCGTCTGCACGTGGAGCTGATCACCGAGCACCTGGGCGAGACGCCGGTGAAGATGACCGCCGCCCTGCACAGCTATCTGGCGGTGGATCAGGTCTTCGCCTGTCGCGTCGAAGGCCTCGTCGGGGCCCGCTACCTGGACAAGCTCAAGGGCTTCGCCGAGAGCGAGCAGGTGGGTGAGCTCGGGGTCCGTGAAGGCGTCGATCGTATCTATCATTCCAACGCCGAGGTGGTGCTCGATGACGGCCAGCGCCGCCTGCGAGTGGCTCGCCAGAACAGCGACTCGGTGGTGGTGTGGAATCCCGGCGAGACACCCAACCCGGACACCCCGCTGGACGCCGCCCGCCGTTTTCTGTGCGTCGAGTCCGCCAACACCCGCCTCGATCCGGTGTGGCTGGTACCCGGCGCCCAGCATATGCTCGGCACCACCCTGTCGCTGGCCGACAACCACTGATCGACGAGGAATCCCGCCATGCCCCCCGTGATCGCCTTTGGTGAAGCCCTGGTCGACATGCTCTCCAGTCGTCTCGGTGATGCCGCCGAGGGACCAGAGACCTTCACCCCCTACGCCGGTGGCGCGCCGGCCAACGTGGCCGTGGCCTGTGCGCGACTGGGACTGACCAGTCGCTTTCTCGGCATGCTGGGCGACGACCACTTCGGCGACTTCCTGGCCCGTGAGCTCGAGCACCACGGCGTCGACGTCTCCGGCGTATCGCGCACCCGCGAGGCCCGCACCGCCCTGGCCTTCGTCTCCCGCGACGCAGACGGCGAGCGCACCTTCGACTTCTATCGTCCTCCCGCCGCCGACCTGTTGTATCGCACCGAGCATCTGCCCCATGGAGTGTTCAGCGAGCCCGCCATCGTCCACCTGTGCAGCAACAGCCTTACGGACGATGCCATCGCCGCCACCTCCCTGGCGATCACCGAGATGGCCTCCCGGGCTGGCTGTCTGGTCAGCGTCGATGCCAACCTGCGTCACAACCTCTGGCCCGAGCACAGCATCGACGTCGGCCTGGTCACCCGCCTGCTCGACCAGGCCGACCTGATCAAGCTGTCCACCGATGAACTCGACGCCCTGCGGGGTGATCACCCACGTGACGACTGGCTGGCCGAACGCCTGGCCGCCGGTGCTCGCCTGATCGTGATCACCGATGGTCCCGGTGCGGTCGCCGCCCACACCACCCAGGGCGTCAAGCGCATGACACCGCCGCCGGTCAAGGCGGTCGATACCACCGCCGGTGGCGATGCCTTTATCGGCGGTCTGCTGGCGGCTCTGGCCGACCACGACTGGCAGCGCCCCAACTGGCAGCACGACGAGGCCTTCCTCGAACGCGCCCTGACCCTGGCCTGTCGCTGCGGCGCCCACGCGGTGACGCGCCCCGGCGCCTACGCGGCCCTGCCGCGCCGCGAAGACGTGATCGACAGCTGACATCACGACAACCTCGGGTGACCCGAAAGTCCCCCGCCGCCATGCCAGGGCCTATCGCCTCCCCGCCCTGGCATGGCGCCAGCGATTGACCAGCCTGTGGACGATCAGCGGCAGAAAGATGGCAGCCACCGCGCAGCCCTGGAACCAGGCCAGACGATAAGGGTGCGCCCATGCGCCCGAGTATCCAGTCAGGATCCCCGTGCAGGTCAGCACGATGGCCGCGGTGATCGTTGCCGCCAACCACTCGAGCCTGACCCAGCGCCGCGACCAGCGGTACACCACGACTCCTTCGACCAGCGACAGCAACACAACCCCCCACGAGTGGTAGCCCAGGGTCATCCCCCAGGACACACCACCCCGATACTCCCTGCCCAGGTAATCGGCGATCTCATGACCGACGCTGTACCCCACCACCAGTAGCAGAAAGCGCAGTCCTGGTAGTCCAAGCACGCGGTAAAGCAATCCTAGCTTCATTGACGGCCTATTCCATCACTGCGTTGACGGCTTGGGTCAGGCCAGGTCCCTGGCCTGCACCAGATGCCTTCCGGCTGGCGCGCTGATGGCGCCCTGCACCAGCGCCTCGGCGATGCGGGCCACCGGACTGGGTCGCCACTGGCGCGGCAGCAGCGGACGCAGACCGCGAGAAAGCGCGAGCCCCAGGCGCTCGGCGTGGCGCACCTCGGCTCGCTCACCGTCGATCAGGCCCGGCCTGACCAAGGTCAGGCTGGGGTAGTCGAGGTCGAGCAACTCGGCTTCCAGTTCGCCCTTGACCCGGGAGTAGAAGAAGCGCGAGCCACGATCGGCGCCTAGCGCCGAGTTCAAGGCAAAGCGTTCGGCACCGGCGGCTCTGGCGCGGCGCGCAAACCACAGCGGCAACTCGAGATCCACACGTCGAAAGGCCTCTCGCGAGCCGGCGGCCTTGAGGGTGGTGCCCAGTGCGCAGATCACGCCATCCGCCTTCCACCACTCGTCATTCCCCGCCAGCACCTGTGCATCACCTCGTCCAGTCTTGTCCGGTCGCAGTGACTCCAGATCGGCGAAATCGACGACCGGGGCGGCTAGCCTTGGGTGCTCCAGCGTCAGCGGTCGGCGTACCGGTGCCCGCACCTCGGTGACGTCGGGATGGGCCAATGCCTGGCGCAGCGCCTCGCTACCCACCAACCCCGTCGCGCCCAGTATCAACAGTTTCATAGGTTTTCTCCGCTCGCTCAGGCAACCATCATCCCATGGCGGCGGACAAAAAAAATCCGGCCAGAGGCCGGATCAAGGACAGCACCAGCTGTCGAGAGAGCACATGGATAGGCATGACGCCCTTCCGGTGCAGAGAGCTCAGGAATCATGACGAAGCGGCCAGCGCCGCTTCGTCATCGAGCATTCGGTGATGGCTTCAGTGATGGAAACGATCCGCGGCTTCCTTGGCCAGGGCGCGGATGGCGTCCCAGTCACCGGCGTCGACCAGCGACTTCGGGGTCAGCCAGGAGCCGCCCACGCACATGACGTTAGGCAGCGCCAGGTACTCGGAGGCGTTGCCCAGGTTGATGCCGCCGGTGGGGCAGAAGCGAGCCTCGCCAATGGGGCCGGCGAAGGCCTTGAGCGCCTTGACGCCACCGCTGGCTTCGGCCGGGAAGAACTTGAAGCGACGATAGCCGTACTGCCAGCCGGTCATCAGCTCGGAGATGGTGGCCACCCCCGGCAGCATCGGCACCGGGCTCTCGACGCCATAGCGGTAAAGCGCCTCGGTGGCGCCCGGGGTCACCACGAAGTCGGCACCAGCCTGCTCGACCTGACGATACTGGGCAGGTGTCAGCACGGTACCGGCGGCGATGCTGGCCTGGGGCAGCTCCTTCTTCAGCCGGGCGATGGCCTCGATCGCGCAGTCGGTGCGCAGGGTCACCTCGAGCACGCTGAGACCGCCTTCGACCAGGGCGCGGCCCATGGGCACGGCGTCCTCGATGCGATCGATGACGATCACCGGGATCACCTCGGCCTTCAGGCAGATGCTGTCGAGCTCGGTGGTGCGGGTAGACGGAAGCTGTTTTTCAATGGTCATGAGCGTGGCTCCAGGAAATCAGGGCGCCCAGTAGACGGCCAGCGGGCAGCTAAGAAAGGCACGAATGGGCAGTTCACGTACGTTGTCACCGGCCATGGCGCTTCCCAGCACGGCGCGCTTGTCGTCACCGGTCAGGTGCAGGTAATGGCGGCGGGCATGGTGCAGGCGCTCGGCGCTCAGGGTAATGCGCGCCTGGGGCTGGCTCGGTGTGCGCACCGCCACCACATGGGCATCGGTGCTCAGTGCCAGGTCCAGTTCGCGACTGTCAGGAAAAAGTGAGGCGGTATGGCCATCACCGCCCATCCCCAGGATGACTACCGATGCCGGCCAGGAGAGGCCCGTCAGTCGCTGGGCGACCTCGTCGGTGCCTTCCTCGGGGGTATCGTGTTCGGTGGTGAGCGGGACAAAGGTGGCCGCCTCGGCCCGGTTGATCAGCAGGTGCTTCCTGACCAGCCGGGCGTTGGAATCGTCGGCCTCGGCAGCGACCCAGCGCTCGTCGGCCAGGGTCACGTCGACCCGATCCCAGGGCAGAGTTTCCTGGGACAGTGCCTCGAAGAACGGCACCGGGGTGGAGCCGCCGGACACGATCAGCAGGGCGCGATCCTGGGACGACAGATCCTCGCGCAGCGCCGTGGCCACGGTCTGGGCCAACTGGTGCGCCAGTTGCTCGCGGGGAGACGGAGAAAGTTGCTCGCTGCTCATGTCAGTAGTCCTCGTACCAGCTACGTCCGTCCTGGGTGATCATGGCGATGGAGGCCACCGGCCCCCAGGAGCCTGCCGGATAGCGGCGCGGCGGCTCGTCACGATCCTGCCAGGTAGCGATCAGCTCGTCGCACCAGTGCCAGGCATGCTCGACCTCGTCACGCCGAACGAACAGGTACTGCTGGCCCTTCATGACTTCGAGCAGCAGACGCTCGTAGGCGTCGGGGATACGTGCCTTGGGGAAGGCGCTGTTGAAGTCCAGGTGCAGCGGGCCACGGCGCAGGCGCATGCCCTTGTCGAGACCACTGTCCTTGGTCAGCACCTCGAGGCGGATACCTTCCTCCGGCTGCAGCCGGATGATCAGCTTGTTGGCGGCCAGCGCCCGCTGATCCGGGTCGAAGATATAGTGCGGCTGCTGACGGAAGTGGATCACGATCTGTGACAGCTTCTCGGGCATGCGCTTGCCGGTACGCAGGTAGAAGGGCACGCCGGCCCAGCGCCAGTTGGACACCTCGGTCTTCATCGCCACGAAGGTCTCGGTATGGCTGCGGGTATTGGCGCCTTCTTCCTCGAGATAGCCGGGTACACTGGTGCCGTCGCTGGTGCCGGCGGTGTACTGTCCGCGCACCACGTCACGTCCGATCATGTCGTCGGTGAATGGCTTGAGCGCCTTGAGCACCTTGACCTTCTCGTCGCGGATGGCGTCGGCGTCGAGGTTGGCCGGCGGGTCCATGGCGATCAGGCAGACCAGCTGCAGCAGGTGGTTCTGGACCATGTCCCTGAGCTGGCCAGCCTCGTCGAAGTAGCCCCAGCGGCCCTCGATGCCGACCTTCTCGGCCACCGTGATCTCCACGTGGGAAATATGGTTCTGGTTCCACTGGGTTCCGAACAGCGGATTGGCAAAGCGCAGCGCGATCAGGTTCTGCACCGTCTCCTTGCCCAGGTAGTGGTCGATACGATAGACCCGTGACTCGGGGAACACCGCCCCCACCGCATCGTTGACCTCCCGCGACGACTCCAGGTCGTAGCCGATCGGCTTCTCCACCACCACGCGGCTTTGCTCGTCCAGGCTGCCACTGGCCTCGAGGTGGCGGCAGATATCGCCATACAGGCTCGCCCCCACCGCCAGATAGACCACCAACGGGCGCTGCTGACCGCCCTGCTCACGCCACTCGGCGATGGCGCCATAGCCTTCCACCGTGGTGAAGTCCACCGACAGGAAGGACAGGCGATCGAGGAAACGGGCGACCACCTTGTCATCGAGCTCGCTCGACTTGACGTATTCCTTCAAGGAGCCATGGATGCGCTCGCGGAAGGCCTCCTGGTCGATGTCCTGACGCGCCAGGCCAAGAAGCCGGGTGTCGTCATGCAAGAGCCCCTCGCGGTCCAGCTGGTAGAGCGCCGGGAACAGCTTGCGGCGAGACAGGTCGCCCAGGGCGCCGAACAACGCCAGATCGATGTCGGTACGCTCGGCGTCACCGGATCGGGTGTGTCGTGTCATAACCGTCCTCGTTTGGTGGTAGACCCCTGGATATCGCAGAAGGCTATCGAGCGAGATGTGTCCTGCTTACCGTCAGGGTATCTAAGTTTACAAAAAAATGGTCAACTTTCGACGGCCAGATTGAAAAATATTTTGTAAACTTACACAAAATATCCCGCTGGCGCGCTTATACGTTGGATGTAGATCGGTGGAGCGCTAGGATAGCCGCCAATACGTAGTTAAATCACCACATCCCCAGAGAGAATTGTCTCGGGTACCCCAATAAATGCGCCGCTGCCCGCGCACCACCGCGCAGTTGCCCGCGCCTTTCGTCACGGAGCCGACCTCGACCATGGTTCGCCACGACCTTATCGAACGCATTCGCACCCGCCTCGACGAGCTCAACCGCTCCGAGCGCAAGGTCGCCGACGTCATTCTGGCCGACCCCGCCGCCGCAACAGGCATGAGTATCGCCAGTTTGGCTCAAGCTGCCTCGGTCAGCGAACCCACCGTCAATCGCTTCTGCCGAAATTTCGAGGCCAAGGGCTATCCCGACTTCAAGATCCAGCTGGCCCAGAGCCTGGCCGGCGGCACCCCCTATGTCAGCCAGGCGGTGGAACCCGATGACGGTGCCGAGGCCTACAGCGGCAAAATCTTCGGCGCTACCATCGCGGCGCTGGACCTCGCCAGTCGGGAGGTCGCTCCCGAGCGCATCGAGCGCATGGTCGACTACCTGATCCAGGCCAAGCAGATCCACTTCTTCGGCCTCGGTGCCTCCGGCGCAGTGGCCCAGGACGCCCAGCACAAGTTCTTTCGCTTCAACCTGCCGGTCAGCGCCTACATCGACGTACTGATGCAACGCATGGTCGCCTCGGCCTGCCACACCGGCGACGTGGTGGTGGTACTGTCCTATACCGGGCGCACCCGGGAACTGGTCGACATCGCCGCCCTGGCCCGTGAAAACGGTGCCGTGGTGCTCGGTATCACCGCGCCGGACTCACCTTTGTCGCGCCAGTGCACCGAAACCCTTGCGGTCAGCGCGCCCGAAGACACCGACCACTACATGCCGATGACCTCACGCATGGTACAGCTTGCGCTGATCGACGTGCTGGCCACCGGCGTCACCCTGCGTCGCGGCGAGGACTTCCTGCACCACCTCAAGAAGATCAAGGACAGCCTGCGCAGCACAAGGTACAGCGTCGACGAGTGACAACAACGACAGGCCCGCTCCACGGCTTGCCTCCCTAGCGTATTGGCACAACAATAGCGGCCTGTCTTGCGTCCCTGTCCGCACGCCGCCATCCACACCATTGCCAGGAAGCCTCATGCGATCACTGCCATCCCTGACCTCTGTTCTGACCGTCTTGAGCCTGGGGCTGTTCAGCCTGCCGACGCTGGCCGACCAGACCGAGACCTTCCGCTTCACCGCCATCCCCGACGAGGACGAATCGCGTCTGGTGGAGCGCTTCTCGCGGGTGGCCGACTATCTGTCCGAGACGCTCGAGGTCGAGGTCGAGTACGTGCCGGTGAAGTCCTACGGTGCGGCGGTCACCGCCTTCCGCAACGATCAGGTTCAGCTGGCCTGGTTCGGCGGTCTGTCCGGTGTCCAGGCCCGTCGTCTGATGCCCGGTTCCCAGGCGCTGGCCCAGGGCGTCGAGGATGCGGCCTTCGAGAGCTATTTCATCGCCCACTCCAGCACCGGACTCGAGGCCGCCGACCAGCTGCCCGAAGAGATCGAGGGCAAGACCTTCACCTTTGGCGCCAAGACCTCCACCTCCGGTCGCCTGATGCCGGAGCACTACCTGCGCGAGCGCTTCGACGCCGCGCCGGAAGAGCTGTTCTCACGGGTCGGCTTCTCCGGTGATCACTCACGCACCATCGCCCTGGTCGAGGCCGGCACCTACGAGCTGGGTGCGGTCAACTTCAAGGTGTGGGACGCGGCGCTGGAAAATGGCGATGTCGACACCGACAAGGTCAGCGTGATCTGGTCTACCCCGAGCTACCCGGACTACCAGTGGACCCTGCGCGGCGACGCCGATGAGGCCTTCGGCGAAGGCTTTACCGACAGGGTTCGCCAGGCACTGCTCGAGATGGAAGATCCCGAACTGCTGGAGAGCTTCCCGCGTTCCGGCTTCATTCCCGCCGACAACAGCATGTACGCCCCCATCGAGACGGTCGCCGAGAGCCTCGGCCTGCTGCGCTGATGGACGATGGCCAACGTCAGGTCACCGGCGGCCGGGACAACGGCCACGGTGACTTCCCGACACTGATCCTCGACGGGGTCGACCTGGGCCACGCCGACCACAGCGTGCTGCATGACGTCCACCTTCGCCTTGCGCCCGGCGAGCGCGTCGCCCTGCTCGGGGAAAGCGGCGTCGGCAAGTCCACCCTGCTGGCGGAGCTGCGCCGCCGTCTTGGCCGCCACGCCGCCTGGTGTCCCCAGTACCACGGCCTGGTGCCTCAGCTATCGGTCTACCATAACGTCTACATGGGCAGGCTGGAGCGCCACTCGGCGCTGGTCAACCTGTGGAACCTGGTCAGGCCGCTGCGCCAGGCCTGGGAAGATGTCGCAAACCTGTGCGCTGAACTAGGGCTCGAAGGCGCCATCAGGCGCCCGGTAGGTCGGCTGTCGGGTGGCCAGCGCCAGCGGGTCGCCATCGCCCGTGCGCTCTATCAGCGCCGCCAGGTCTTTCTCGGTGACGAGCCGGTCGCCAGCGTCGACCCCCACCAGGCCATGGCGCTGCTCGATCGAATCGATGCCCAGCACGCTACCACGGTGATGGCACTGCACCAGCGCGAGCTGGCGCTGAGCCACTTCGATCGCGTCTGGGGGCTGGCCGGCGGTCGCGTGGTGCTCGACGCGCGCAGCCAAGATCTAAGCCTCGATGATCTCGACGCGCTCTACCCCAGTGCGTCACGCACGGCCTCCTCTCCCGCTGCTCCCAGCCCTGCTCGCGACGACAGCAGCGATTCGCCGGCCGAGGCCAGCACTCGCCACGCCTCGCACCAGCCCGGCGAGGAGCAGGCACGACCGTGAGCGCCGCGCAAGCGACACGCCCAGGCCTGTTGGCCGGCGACGGTATCGGTGCCCGCCTGGCACGCCACAGCCTGTGGCTGGTGGTGCTGGCTGCCCTGGCGATTCCGCTGGCCGACCTCGAAGTATTGAGCCGCGATCCCTGGGGCGAACTCGGACGCATGGCAATGGGCCTGGCGCTGCCTGACTTCGGCGCCATCGAGACGCCCCTGCAGGCCATCGGCCTGACCATTGCGGTGGCCTTCTGGGGCACCCTGGCCGGCGTGGTGCTGGGGCTGCCCCTGGCGCTGGTCTACGCCCGCTCACGCCTGGTGCGCGCTGCCAGTGCCGCGGTGCGGGCGGTCCATGAGCTGTTCTGGGCGCTGCTGTTCCTGCAGGTGTTCGGGTTGTCCGCGCTGACCGCCCTGGCGGCCCTGGCGATCCCCTACGCCGGCATCTTCGCCAAGGTCTACGCCGAGATCCTCGAGCAGACGCCCCAGGCGCCCCAGGCGGCGCTGCCCGAGGGTACCGGGCGCCTTGCCCGGCTGGCCTATACCGAGCTGCCCCAGGCCTTCGCCCAACTGGCCGCCTACACCCGCTACCGCTTCGAGTGCGCGCTCAGAAGCAGCGTGCTGCTGGGTTTTGTCGGTCTGCCGACGCTGGGCTACCAGCTCGAGAGCGCCTTTCGCGAGGGCCGCTACTTCGAGGCCGGTGCCCTGCTGTGGGCCTTTTACCTGCTGATCGCCACCCTGCCCTGGTGGGCCCATCGGCGCCTGCTGCTGCCGCTGGGGCTGGCCAGCGTGTGGTTGCTGGGTCCCTGGCCCGAGATCGACCCAGGCCTGTTATGGCGTTTCGTCAGCGTAGACATCTGGCCCCGCGCCCTGCTTGAGGGCGACATCGGCGGTGTGCTCCGCTGGCTGGCCGGACTGCCCGACCTCGTCGGCGCGGTGGCCAATACCCTGCTGCTGGGGCTGCTCGGCACCGTCGGCGCCCTGCTGCTCGCCCTGGTGCTGTGGCCCCTGGCCTCGCGCCACTTCGGCAATCGCGTCAGCCAGAGAATCGGCCAGGGTGTGCTGATCTTTCTGCGCTCGACCCCGGAGCTGATGCTGGCCTTCGTCTTCCTGTTGCTGCTGGGGCCATCGCTGCTGCCGGCCTGGCTGGCCCTGGCGCTGCATAACGGCGCCCTGATCGCCTTCCTGGTATGTCGCCACGCCCAGGCGATCGAGCCCGGCATGCCGGGACTCCCGGCCTCGGGACGGCTGGCCTACGAGCTGTTGCCGCGGCTGTACCCGGGCATGCTGGCGCTGGTCTATTACCGCGCCGAGGTGATCCTGCGCGAAAGCGCCCTGCTCGGCATGCTCGGGGTCGCCACCCTCGGTGACAATATCGATGACGCCTTCCAGACCTTGATGTTCGACGTGGCCTTCGCCCTGCTGGTGATCACCGCCCTGCTCAATATCGCCGTCGACGCCCTGGCCCGCCGTCTGAGGCCTTGTGAGCCGCCCATGGAAGATCCCTGCCTGCGCTGAAGGGAAGACCCCTGCCTGCGCAGAAGACAAGACGCCTTGAAGGGCGGCACATGCGCTTTATCCGGCTCATCCTGACGCCAGGACCAATGCCTCAAAACCGACACAAACGACAACGCCGGCCACGGGGCCGGCGTTGTCGTTCGAGCGGACGGCTACATCACTGCGGCTCTGTTACAGGCCCTTGACGGCGGCGGTGACGGTGATCTCGACCTTCAGTTCCTTGGCCGGCATCGGCGCGCACACGCAGGTACGGGCGGGGGCGTGGCCTTCCGGCACCCAGGCGTCCCATACCGCGTTCATGGCGGCAAAGTCCTCGCCGTTCTGCAGGTAGATGGTGGCGCTCAGCAGATGCTCGCGGTCGCTGCCCACTTCGGCCAGCAGCTCATCGACACGCTCCAGCATGCTGGTGGTCTGGGCGGTGATATCCCCCTGACGGGCGTCCGGTCCGGCGACCTGACCACACAGGTAGGCAACACCGTGGTGGATGACGGCGCGGCTCATGCGGGTCTTGGTGTCGTGACGCTGAATGCTCATCGCTCTCTCCAAAAAAGTCGGTATTTCTAAAAAATCTCGAAAAGACAGCCGATTCGACCACCTCTTCACCAGTGTCTTCTCTGCAACGTTAGACAGCCGCCCAATATAGCCAACTTCTCCCTGCGCCAGATAGTCTGTTGTCGCGCTTTTGCCTCTTTTGCGATGTCAGGTATCCCTCACCCCGGCGACATAGTCACGACAGTCCTGCTGTCGCCCAACCGTTTATATGAGGGTTTGCAAATGAAACGTTCCGTCATGATGGCCGCCGTGCTGTCCACCGCCCTGGCGCAAGCCGGCGCCATTGCCACCGTCCAGGCCGCCGATGGCGACATGGAAAAGTGTTACGGCGTCGCCCTGGCCGGAGAGAACGACTGCAAGGCAGGGCCAGGCACCACCTGCGCCGGCACCTCTACCGTCGACTACCAGGGCAACGCCTGGACCCTGGTCCCGGAAGGCACCTGTACCGATATCGAAACGCCCCACGGCAATGGCAGCCTGAGCGAGGTCGAGCGCCCCTGAGCCAGAGCACTGGCGCCACGGGGAGGCTATGGCCTTCCCGTGACGTTTACACGCCAAGCCTCAAGCCATAGCGAATCGCCCATGCCCTCTTCCCTGTCATCCAGCCTTCCACGCGAGTCGCTCGAGACGCCCGTCTCGGCGTCCTTGCCAGCGCCACAGCCAATGGCGGCCAATGCGGTCGGTATCGGCCTCAAGTTTCAGCATATGCAGGCGCTGGTCCATCTGGCTCACTCGGTTCACTCAGCCCAGTCGGCCCAGTCGGCCCAGTCGGCCCAGGCCCCGGACTTTCTCGAACTGCACGCCGAGAACTACATGAACGCCGGCGGGCCCCTTCAGGATCGACTCGATGAACTGGCACGCTGCTACCCGCTCTCGGTCCACGGCGTCGGCCTGTCGCTGGGTAGTGCCGAGGGCATCGACCCGGCCCACCTGGAGCGTCTTGCACGCCTGGTCGATCACCTGAACCCCGCGCTGGTCTCCGAGCACCTGGCCTGGAGCCGTCTCGACGGCCACAGCTACAACGACCTGCTGCCGGTGCCGCTGACCGAGGAATCGCTACGGGTTCTCGGCGACAATATCGCCCGCACCCAGGACCGTCTCGGCCGCCGCCTGCTGGTGGAGAACCCGAGCCTCTACGTCAGCCTCGACAATCGCTTCAGCGAGACCGAGTTCCTCCAGCGGCTGGTGGACACGACCGGCTGTGGGCTCTTGTTCGACGTCAACAACGCCTATATCAGCGCCGCCAACCTGGGACGCGACCTGGATGCCTATCTGGACGAGGTGCCCTGGGCCGCCGTCGGCGAATGGCACCTGGCCGGCCACAGCCTCGATGCCGCCGGCGAGCTGTACATCGACGACCATGGCAGCGCCGTCAGTGAGCCGGTGTGGCAGCGCTACCGCCAGGTGCTCGCCCGGCGTCCCGGCCTGCCCACTTTGATCGAGTGGGACAACCGGGTGCCGACGCTAGAGCGCTGGATGCAGGAGGTCGACCTGGCACACCGGCATCAGCATGCAGCCCATGGCCCCGGCGCCGATGCGAGCACCGCCCTGGCAGCCAGCGCCTCGGCGCAAGCCACAGGGAGAGCGCCATGAGCGGCCTGCTGGATTGGCAGCGTAGCTTCATCGATGCCATGCATCGCCCCCAGGCGACGCCACCACAGCTCGGCCACAAGGCCGGGCTCGACGTCTACCGCAACAATATTCGCTCAAGCCTGATCGAGGCCCTGAAGGAAGCCTTTCCCCATACCCTGACCCTGCTGGGCGAGGGCTGCTTCAGTGCCGAGGCCGCGAGTTTCGTGGCCACAAGCCCCCCGCAGGACCCTCGACTCAGCCGCTATGGCCAGGGCTTCGCCGACGCTCTGGCGCGCGCACCGGCGCTTGCGCCCTATCGCTTCGTCGCCGATATCGCGCGACTCGAGCACGCCCGGCTTCAGGTCAGTCACGCAGCCGAGGCAGTGCCGCTGGAGGCGTCCGATATCGGCGCCGTCCTTGACGACCAGCGGCTCGTCCAGGCGCGTCCGGCCAGCCGGACCATCCGTTGCCAACATGACGTCGAAGCCCTGTGGCAGGCGCTGGAGAGCGGAGAGGGTGGCGCCCCCCTGGGCGAGCGAGGCGCCGGCCACTGGCTCGTGATCCGCTCGGGTCGCCAGGTCAGGCTTAGGCCACTCGATGCGGCAAGCGCAGCGTTGTACGGCTTGCTGGACACACCGACCTCGCTGTCCCAGGCGCTGAGCGAACTGGCCGACCGCGGCGTGGCAGAGGATGCGCTCGGCCACGCTCTGGGCACCCTGGTCGGCCATGGCGCGCTCGCGGTACTGGACCCCGCCCCCACTTTGCTACGAGGCACCCCATGACACCGATGAAAAACCTGCTGGACACCTACTACGGGCGACTCTGCCCCTGGCTCGAGCGTCGTTCGCTGGACCTGGTGCTAGCGTTGATGCGCCTGATACTCGGCGCCGTGTTCTTTCTGTCGGCGCTGACCAAGGTGGAGGGGTTCGGTATCGCCGACAGCACCTTCTTCCTGTTCGAGCACGAATACGCCCTGCCGTTGATTTCGCCGGTGCTGGCCGCCTACCTGGCAACACTCGCCGAGTTCTCGCTGTCGCTGCTGCTGTGGGCGGGGCTTGCGACGCGACTGGCGGCCCTGGGTCTGCTGATCATGACCCTGGTGATCCAGACCTTCGTCTATCCCGAGGCCTGGGTCACCCACGGACTCTGGGCGGCGAGCCTCGCCACCCTGATCCTGCGCGGCGGCGGCTGTCTCTCGCTGGAGTGGCTGCTATGCAGGATGAAGGGCAAAGGTCGCGAATCGGTGACGCCACAGCAGGACCGCGTCGACGACGCATAGACGCATAAAAAACGACCCGCCGCCGAACAGGATTCGGCGGCGGGTCGATGTCGATGTCGGCTCAGCCTCGTCAGCGCAGCAGCAGCACCGGCAGCGAGGTGCGCCTGAGGACACTGGTGGTGGTGCTGCCCACCAGCAGATGGCGAATCCGCGAGTGGCCATAGGCTCCCATCACCACCATCTCGATGGCGTGGTCCTTCTGGTAGGTGCGCAGGGTCTCCTCGACCTCTCCGGCGCGAATCTCGCCCTGGGCCTCGTGACCGGCGCCCTTGAGGCTGTCCAGCGCCCACTCCAGCTGGGTGCGGTTATCACCGGTATCGGCACCGACCATCACCACGTGACAGGCGATCCCCTTGAACAGCGGGCTCCTGGCCAGCAGCTCGACGCCCTTGCGGGTGGTCTTGCTGCCATCGAAGGCGATCATCACCCGAGTCGGCGGCGTGAAGCTCTCCGGCACCATCAGAATCGGCCGATGCAGACCGCGAACCACCCGCTCGAGATTCGAGCCCAGGTGCTCGCTGGCCTGCTGGGCGCTCTCGCCCCGCTTGCCGATCACCAGCAGGCGGATCTCGTCTTCCAGCTCCAGTAGTGTCTCCACCAGGGTGCCGTTGCGCTGTCGGCAATGCAGGTCATCAACACCACTGGCGCTGGCGCGATCCTTGGCCGCCTTGAGCATCAGGCGGCCGTGCTCCTGGGCGACCTTGGCCCGCCGCTCGTCGAGGCTTGCCAGCTCCTCGAGCAGGTGCTCCCTGGCGCCGAGTCCCAGGTTACCGGACAGATCG
Organism: Halomonas sp. MMSF_3323; assembly: GCF_030733595.1. NCBI lineage: Bacteria > Pseudomonadati > Pseudomonadota > Gammaproteobacteria > Oceanospirillales > Halomonadaceae > Halomonas > Halomonas sp. MMSF_3323. The sequence goes on from NZ_JASHIT010000018.1 coordinate 49,782, forward strand.
GCCTCGGCGGTCTGGGGGTGGTTATCCACCACGTGAAGAAACGTCAGCGGCGCATCGAGGGCCTGACTGGCCCAGGCGGCAGAGTCGCAGACCCCTTCGGAAAACTGGGACCCGTCGATGGCGGCCATCACCTGTTCTGTCATGAAATCGTCCTGCCTGGCGTTGGGGGCGAACGCGCGTCCTGAGACGTCGCGTTCCATCGATTGTGGCCTTGTCGTCGCGCCCGAGCGGGGCGCGACCCTCAGACCTGTTGTCTAGCCCGATCCGGGTGTTACCTCCAGTTCTACACCAACTGGCACACACCCGTCACATCTTCGGCGCCTGCCTCAGTGACCACCCATCAGCTTTTCCACCGCCGCCGGGTTATCGTGGATGGCGTAGCGATCGACGATGGTGGCGCTGGCCTCGTTGAGCCCGATCAGCTCGACGTCGGTGCCCTCACGGCGGAACTTGATCACCACCATGTCCAGCGCCTGGACCGCGGTGATGTCCCAGAAGTGGGCACGTGACAGGTCGATGACCACCTTCTCGACGCTTTCCTTGAAGTCGAAGGCGGCGGAGAAACGCTGAGACGAGGCGAAGAACACCTGGCCAACCACGCGGTAGCGCCGTCCCTTGCCGAGCTCCTCTTGCTGTCCCAGTTCGTCACTGGCGATGTACAGGAAGTTGCCGACCTTGTTGGCGAAGTTGAGCGCGGCGATCAGCACACCGACGAACACACCGATCGCCAGGTTGTGGGTCCACACCACCACCGCCACGGTGGCAATCATCACCACATTGGTGGACATCGGGTGCTTCTTGAGGTCACGCAGCGAGCTCCAGCTGAAGGTACCGATGGACACCATGATCATCACCGCCACCAGCGCCGCCATGGGGATGCGCGAGACCCAGTCCGACAGGAACACCACCATCAGCAGCAGGAAGACCCCCGCCAGCAGGGTAGACAGGCGTCCACGACCGCCAGACTTGATGTTGATCACCGACTGACCAATCATCGCGCAGCCCGCCATGCCGCCAAGCAGACCGGTACCGATGTTGGCCAGACCCTGGCCCTTGCACTCGCGGTTCTTGTCGCTGGAGGTGTCGGTCAGATCGTCGACGATAGTGGCGGTCATCATCGATTCGAGTAGACCAACCACGGTCAGCATGACCGCATAGGGGAAGATGATGCCGAGGGTCTCGAGATTCAGCGGCACGTCAGGCCACAGGAACATCGGCAGGGTATCGGGCAGCTCGCCCATGTCACCGACGGTGCGGATATCCATGCCGGTCGCCAGGTAGACGCCGGTCAGCACCAGGATGCACACCAGCGGGGACGGCAGCAACTTGCCGATCCTGGGCACATAGGGGAACAGATAGATGATGCCAAGACCCGCCGCGGTCATCGCGTAGACGTGCCAGCTGACATTGGTCAGCTCAGGCAGCTGGGCCATGAAGATCAGGATCGCCAGGGCGTTGACGAAACCGGTCACCACCGAGCGCGAGACGAAACGCATCAGATCGGCCAGGCGCAGATAGCCGGCGATGATCTGCAGTACCCCGGTCAGCAGGGTCGCGGCCAGCAGATATTGAAGTCCGTGCTCCTTGACCAGGGTCACCATCAACAGTGCCATGGCGCCGGTGGCGGCAGAGATCATCCCAGGCCGGCCACCGGCGAAGGCGATGATCACCGCCATGGAGAAGGAGGCGTAGAGGCCAATCTTGGGATCGACACCTGCGATGATGGAGAAGGCGATGGCCTCCGGAATCAACGCCAGGGCCACGACGATGCCGGACAGCACGTCGCCCCTAATATTGGAAAACCAGTCTTGCTTGATCGATCGCATCATGAGGCGGTCCAGGGGGAGTGGTTGTGAGATATCGCGACAAGCGGCCCAGGGCCGACCGTTTCTCCACGACAGCAGCGCACCGGGAGGCGTTAGCCTGGCGCTGTCATGATGTAGTGGAGACACGGGAAGGGGCGCAGTTTACCAGAACCACCCGAGCAAGGCGACGCTGCTACCCAGCCTGTCTCCGACCAGTCTCGATCCGGCCAAGCCCGCACGGTGGCATCTTCTGAAAAAAATGTGTAAGGATCGTTGCCCCCTGCCGACTCAGCTGACTACGTCCAAGGAACGCGACATGGAGCGATGTGCCTCGACGCCACCGTCATCGCGAACGGAGAGCCCATCGCCGGGCCCGCCGCTTATAGCGCTTGAGCATAGTCTCGCGCGCCATGGGTGGCCTCTGTCCGGGCATCGACTGGAACCGCTGGCCGATACCGGCCTGGCCCACTGGCATGTGCGCCTGGCCGGCGGCAGTGACAAGGGCGGCTGGCTGGCGCGGTTGCCCAAGCAGAGCCAGATGGGGCTGGATGCATCGTCCAACCTGGCCTATCAGGTCGCCTGCTTTGACCGCGCCCAGGCCAGTGGTCATACACCCAGGCTCAATGACTGGCTGCCCTGCGACGACCTGCTGCCCAGAGGCGCGCTGGTGGTGGAGGCCATCGATGGCCGTCCCGCCAGCCTGCCCTCGGACCTGCCGGCCCTGACCTCGGCCCTGGCCAGCCTGCACCGGCTGCCGCTGCCCGATCACCGCGCCCCCCTGTCTTCACCGGTGGACCCCTGGCGAGAGATGCTCGACGAGATCGCCACCCAGGCCCGCTTTCTCCCCAGGGCCGGGCTGTTTCGCACCAGCACGGCCCTGATCGAACAGGCACTGGCACAGCTCCCCGAGCGACTTCGCATCGCCGACGACGAGATTCGCCTGATCAGCTTCGATGCTCACCCCGGCAACTTTCTGATCACGCCTCACGGACGCGCCGTACTGGTGGATCTGGAAAAGTGCCGCTATTCGCTACCCGGCTTCGACCTGGCCCACCTGAGCCTTTACACCTCCACCACCTGGGACCTCAACAGCCGCGCGGTGCTGTTCGTCGAGGATCTGGTGGCGCTGTATCGGCGCTGGCAGGAACTGATGGCCGAAGACGGCCATCACAGCGACTGGTCGACGCTGATCACCTGTCGTCGCGCCATGTGGCTATGGTCGCTGACCTGGTGTGCCAAATGGCGTGCCCAGCAGCGCCGCCAGGTCGACAGGCAGCACAGTGGTGAAGACTGGTCGGCACAGCTAAGTGACCATGCCTTGATCGCCCATGTGGCCGACCGCGTCGATCACTACCTCTCGGCCCCCATCATCAGGCGTGTCGCCGACGAACTCGAGGAACTCGCCCGTGCCGGATGACGCTCCCGGCGCTGTCCAAGCCTGCCCGGCTCTATCCAACCCTGCCTATCCATCGTCACAAGGACGCGACCATGACCACGCCTTTTTCCTGTAGACGCCCGTTTGCCGACCTCCGCTTGACCTGGCTTCCCGGTGGCGCCTTCGTCCTCACCGCCCTGGCTGCCCTGGGGCTCGGCTCGCCCGCCTGGGCCCAGGATACATCCACGCCGCTGAACCAGCCGTGGCAGGAGATCGAGCAGCAGGCCAGGGGGCAGACGGTCTACTTCAACGCCTGGGGCGGTGACCCCAACGTCAATGGCTATCTCGACTGGGTCGCCGGCGAGCTCGAACAGCGCCACGACATCGACCTGGTCCACGTCAAGCTCGACGACACCGCCGCTGCGGTCTCCCGCGTCCTGGCCGAGAAGTCCGCCGGCAACGTCGACGAGGGCGCCATCGACCTGATCTGGATCAACGGCGAGAACTTCGCCGCGATGAAGGCCAATGATCTGCTGCTCGGGCCCTTTGCCCAGCGCCTGCCCAACTTCGCGCTGACCTCGCCGGACGCCAATCCCGAGATGACCACCGACTTCACCGTCCCCACCGAGGGTTTCGAGTCACCTTGGGGCAAGGCCCAGCTGACCTTCTACTACGACAGCGAGCGTGTCGAGGCGCCGCCGACCAGCATGGCCGAGCTGCTCGACTGGACCGAGCAGCATCCTGGGCGCTTCACCTATCCACTGGTCCCGGACTTCCACGGTTCCACCTTTCTCAAGCAGGCGCTTATCGCACTGATCGACGACCCGGCGGTGCTTGCCCGCCCCGTCGGCGAAGCCGACGCCGAAGCGGCCATGGCACCGCTGTGGGACTATCTCGACGCCCTGCACCCCCATCTGTGGCGCCAGGGGCGGGACTTCCCCGCTTCAGGGCCTGCGCTCAGAAGCCTGATGGGTGACGGCGAACTGTCGCTGGCCTTTACCTTCAACCCCGCCGAGCCTGCCGCTGCGGTCAACAACTACCAACTGCCTCCCTCGATTCGCAGCTATGTGCTCGACGGCGGGACCATCGGCAACGTTCACTTTGTCACCATCCCGTTCAACGCCAGCCACCAGGCCGGCGCCATGGTCACCGCCAACTTCCTGCTCTCGCCCGAGGCCCAGGCGCGCAAGCAGCGCCTGGACGTCTGGGGTGACCCCAGCGTGCTCGATCTCGCGCGCCTGAATGAGGCCGAGCGTCAGGCACTGACGCCCATGGATGACCAGCCAGCGCGACTGGCGCCACAGGCCCTGCAACAGACCCTGCCCGAGCCGCACCCGAGCTGGATGGAAGCGGTAGAGGCGGCCTGGCTCGAGCGCTATGGCAGCCGCTGATACCTCGACCTTCTCCCGCCTGGTGGGGCTGGCGCCGGCGCTGACGGTACTGCTGCTGGTGGCCCCGGTAGTGGCCGGCCTGGCAGGCGCTGCGGCGCCGGCCTTCGGCTGGCTGCCGGTGCTCGGTGGAGAGCAGCTGAGCCTGGCGCCCTGGGTGAGCCTGGCGAACACCCCAGGGCTTTTCGAGATGCTGGTGCTCAGCTTCACCACTGGCCTGATCAGCACCGCCCTGGCCCTGACCATCGTGGTGCTGTTTCTCGGTGCCTTCGCCGACAGCGCCGCCTTTGTCTGGCTCAAGCGCCTGCTGTCGCCGCTGCTGGCGGTGCCCCACGCCGCCGCCGCCATCGGTCTGGCCTTTCTGCTGGCGCCCTCGGGCCTGGCCATGCGCCTGGTCTCCCCGGCCTTGAGCGGTCACGCCACGCCTCCTGACTACCTGTTTCCCGGTGATCCCTTTGGCCTTGCGCTGATCGCCGGACTGGTGGTCAAGGAAGTCCCCTTTCTGCTGCTGATGAGTCTATCGGCACTGCCTCAGTGCCAGGCCGACGATCGTCGGCACCTGGCACTGTCGCTGGGTTATTCGCCGGTGACCGCCTTTCTCAAGGCGGTACTGCCGAGCCTGTACCCGCTGATTCGGCTACCGGTCTACGCGGTCATCGCCTTTGCCTCGTCGAATGTCGATGTGGCCATGATCCTGGGCCCGTCCACCCCACCGACCCTGGCGGTCAGCGTGGTCCGCTGGCTTGGCGATCCCGACCTGTCGATGCGCTTCATGGCCTCCGCCGCAGCGCTGAGCCAGCTCGGCATCACGCTGCTGGCACTGGCCTGCTGGTGGTGCCTGGAACAGGCCGTACGCTGGTGCGCCACGCCACGCCTGACCGACGGCCGACGCAACAGCGGTCAACGCCTCGGCAGCCTGCTGGGCGGCGGTCTGACCTGGCTCAGCGTTACCCTGCTGGGTGCCAGTCTGCTGGGACTGACGCTGTGGTCGCTGGCGGCCTTCTGGCCCTTTCCCTCGGCCTGGCCCACGCCCCTGACCCTGGCCAACTGGGATCGTGCGCTGCCAGGCCTGCTGCCGGCCGCCCTCGATAGCCTGTGGCTGGCACTGGCCGCCACCGCTCTCGCAACCATCCTGGTGATCGGCTGTCTCGAGAGTGAAGCGCTCAATCACCGTAGCATGGGAACGAGCGCCACCCTGGTGCTCTACCTGCCGCTGCTGGTGCCACCGGTCGCCTTTCTCTACGGTCTGGTGCAGCTTCAGGCGCAGCTGTCGGTGGCACCGGGCTTAATGGTAGTGGTCCTGGGACACTGCCTGTTCGTGCTGCCCTACGTCTTTCTGTCACTGGCCGAGAGCTACCGGCGGCTTGACCCCCGCTGGGCCCAGGTCGCCGCAGGTCTCGGCCATGGCCCGGCCGCCGCCTTTGTACGCGTTCGCCTGCCGCTGCTGCTGGCCCCCATCGCCACCGCCGCCGCCGTGGGGGTCGCCGTCAGCGTCGGCCAGTATCTGCCGACGTTGCTGCTGGGGGCCGGACGCCTGACCACCCTGACCACCGAGGCGGTATCGCTTGCCTCCGGAGGGGATCGTCGCCTGACGGCGGTCTATGCCCTGGCCCAGCTACTCTTGCCGGCACTCGGTTTCGCCCTCGCCATCGGCTTGCCGCGCGTACTGCATCGCCACCGACGCGCCCTGCTGACCTGAACCGTCTCAACGCCATCCGAGCCCACCATGTCACAGACACCAGACACACGATGCCACCTTCCCCCTACGTCTCCGGCGAACCCGACGGGCGCACTGGTCTTCGATCGGGTCGTGATCTCGCTGGACGGTGCCCCACTGGTATCACTGAATGCTCAGGTCGCCCCCGGCGAGGTGGTCAGCGTCATGGGGCCTTCCGGTGTCGGCAAGTCCACCCTGCTGGCCTACGCCGCGGGCTTTCTCGCCCCCGCCTTTGACGCACAGGGCGAGGTGCGCCTCGGCGACAGGCGAGTCACCGACCTGCCTGCCTCGGCCCGCCGACTCGGTCTGCTGTTCCAGGATGCGCTGCTGTTTCCCCACCTCAGCGTCGCCGGCAACCTGGCCTTCGGCATGCCGTCGTCTGCCAGCCGACGCGAGCGCCGCGAGGCCATCGAAGAGGCCCTGGCGGATATCGGTCTTGCCGGATTCGGTGAGCGCGATCCGGCAACGCTATCCGGCGGCCAGCGCGCTCGCGTCGCGCTGATGCGCACCCTGCTGTCGCGTCCCCAAGCGATGCTGCTGGATGAGCCCTTCTCCAAGCTCGACGCCGCGCTCCGCCAGGAGATGCGTGACCTGGTCTTCCAGCGCATCCGCGACCATCGTCTTCCGGCGCTGCTGGTCACCCACGACAGGGCAGACGCCGAGGCAGCTGCGGGCCCGATCGTCGAACTGGCGGCCGCCACCGAAGCCCCCGCCGGGGCCGCCTGGCAGGGTGCCCGCCGTGCCTCTCGCTGAACCAGGCTCCCCGACCGTCGCACCACGTCTGTGTGTGGTCATTCCCGTCCTCGATGAGGCAGCGACCATCGTCGCGGGTCTTGAGCGGCTATCCGAGTGGCGCCAGCAGGGCGTCGAGGTGATCGTCGTCGATGGCGGAAGCGAAGACGATACCCAGGCGCTTGCCCGTCCCCTGGCCGATCGGGTCATCGACGGCCCCCGCGGAAGGGCGCGCCAGATGAACCAGGGCGCCGCTGCGGCGAGCGCGCCGTCCTTGCTGTTTCTGCACGCCGACACTCGACTGCCCCCGGCGGCCATGCCGGCGATACTGAAGGCGCTGGAGAAACGCCATTGGGGGCGCTTCGACGTGCGCATCCTGGGCCGGTCGCGCTGGCTATCATTGATCGCCGCCTGCATGAACCTGCGCTCACGCCTGACCGGCATCGCCACCGGCGATCAGGCGATGTTCATGCGTCGCAGCGCCTTCGACGCCGTCGGTGGCTTCCCCGACCAGCCGTTGATGGAAGACATCGAAATGTCCAAGCGCCTCAAGCGGCTGTCGCCGCCCGCCTGCCTTGGCTTCAAGGTGCTCACCGACGGTCGCCGCTGGGAGCAGGGCGGCGTGCTGACGACGATATTGCTGATGTGGCGACTGCGCTTTCGCTATTGGCGAGGGGCCGATCCCGTTCGCCTGGCCGAGGAGTATCGCCATGTGCGCTGACCACGATAGCGACGGGCTGGCAGCCAGCCCGGATCTGGCGAATAGCCAGTCGCATAGCCAGGCGTGCGGCCAGCAGCTCGGCGATCAGCACCCTGTTCACCACGAGGATGGCCTGAAGCTGGCCATCCTGGCCAAGGCGCCGATCCCCGGCCAGGCCAAGACGCGGATGATCCCCGCCCTCGGCGCCGAAGGCGCCGCTCGTCTCCAGCACAGACTGATCGAGTACACCCTGAAGACGGCGCTGGAGACGACGTCCGCGCGCAACATCACGCTTTGGACGGCGCTTGAGCACGACCATCCGTGCTTTGTCGATATCCGCCAGCGGTTCGGCGTGACGCTGAGACCACAGCCTGAAGGCGACCTGGGGGTGCGCATGCACGCGGCGCTGTGCTCGGCAGGTGGCCCGAGCCTTCTAATCGGCACAGATTGCCCGATATTGGATAAGACATTACTAAAAACTTGTCAGAAACGGCTTAAAGACGCAGATAGCGTCTTTCTTCCGGCCGAGGACGGCGGCTATGCTCTGGTTGGAGTTCGTCGCCCCGATCCCCGTCTCTTCCGAGGAATCGACTGGGGCACGTCCAGCGTCATGTCCCAGACGCGCACACGTCTTGCGGAGCTTTTGTGGACGCTGGAGTGTCCAACGACCGTATGGGACCTGGATACGCCCCAGGACCTGGCTCGCCTCGCCGACATGGAAGCCCTCGCCCTGGAGATTCTGCCGTGACCCAAGAAACGCTCACCGACCGCCACAAGAAACTCGCCGCCGTGCGCCCCCGCCTGGTGTCCTTCGCCCGCATGCACCTGCGCGATCATGCCGCCGCCGAGGACGCCGTGCAGGAAGCCATGATCGCCGCCATCGAGAAGAACGACAGCTTTTCGGGGCGCTCCGGCTACGAAACCTGGGTATTCGGCATCCTCAAGTACAAGCTGCTCGACCAGATGCGCCAGCAGAAGCGTCATGGTCGCTGGGAGCCCTTCGATGAAGAGCACAGCGACGACGCCATCGACCGCATGTTTCAACAGGACGGACACTGGGCCGCCGACGCCAAGCCCCAGGCATGGAGCACCCCGGAGCAAGCGTTCGAGAACGAAAATTTCTGGAAAGTATTCGACGCTTGTATGCTGAGTCTTCCAGAAAACGTGGCTCGCGTTTTCTCCCTGCGCGAATTGATGGGCCTTTCCACCGACGATATTTGTAAGGAAGTGGGCATCAAGGAAAACAACGCTTGGGTGATCCTGCATCGGGCTCGCCTCAAGCTTCGCGCTTGCATTGAAAAGGGATGGAAGGAGGACGCGGCATGATGATGTGCAAGGCCGCTACGCGGCTGATGTCAAAGCAGTTGGATGCACCCCTGACGGCCAGGGAGCGTATTTCGCTGCGGTTTCACTTGATGTTGTGCTCGGCCTGTCGCAACTGCGAAAAGCAGTTCGGCATGCTGCACCGGGTCGGCAATGCCTATAACGGCACAATTGATAAACCCCAGGACGGTACGTCCCCTGGCGCGACTACCGACAACGTCGCCAGTGATCAGGACCTGCTGAAGGTAAAGGAAGCGATGGCCGAGGCGGAGACCCGTCGTCAGAACTGAAGGTCTCGGCTGACGGACTGGGCGCAAGGACCTCGACTGACCTACCTCGACTGAACTACCTCGAGGGCAGCATCTCGCTGGTCGACCCACCATTCTGCCTCCCCCTGGCGGGCCACCAAGGCAGCCCGCCGACGGGGCGCCAGTTACCCCCCACCTGAGTCAGCCTCAAGCGATTGCGTGCCAGATCCCCGGTAAAGAGGTCCCGAGCCGGACCCGGTGAGCAAGGCTCGGGAGATGCCTGGGCAAGGCCAGGCCATCATTGCTGGCCCGCTGCCTCCCGCGCCAGCCCGGTCAGGGCCTCGGCGATCTTGTCCACGGGCAGCTCGCAGTCTTGCAGGCCGTGGCGCTCCACCAGGTAATGAGGGTCGTTCCACTCGATCACCAGGTGATCATCCTGCTGGCGAACCAGCATCTTCTGGGGAAGGTCCAGCGCGACACTGCCCTCGCACTGCATCAGTCGAGTGCCCACCTCGGGCTTGCCGAAGATGTAGGTGCGTGTCGCTGGCAATTCCAGCTCCACCCCGGCGGCGTTGGCCTGGTGGTCCACGCTTGCCATCAGTCCCATCCCCCGTTTTTCCAGCCCCTCCTTGAAGCGGGATTCCACCGCCTCCAGGCTATCGGTCGACGTCAGACTGGCGATACCGCTGTCGCTCACCTCGACCTCGCCCTGCGCCCAAGCCATGGTCGCCATCGATCCCGCCAGCACGCTGCCCAGGCACAGGGTGAACATCTTGCGATAGCACTGCTTCATGATGGAGCTTCCTTTCCAGGTCAATGTGCCTACAGCATGGTCGCCGGTCCCCGACCACCACAAGGGGAAATCTCTCACAATCCGGGTTGACGCTGTGTAAGGTTCAACGCCGGGGCGACGACCCAGTACCCATAGCCGACGCGACTGGGCATAGTGCGCGCAATGCAGCTACACGATGTGCGCACAGGCGATGGCCGCCCACACGATTTGGACCTGATGGTTCATATCGTTCATATCGTTCACGTCGTTTCAGCCGCTTCCCCGATTGCCGACGACAGGAGCCTGCATGGCCCGGATTCTTCCCCTTCGCCACCTCGCTGCCCCACCGCCGCGTACCCTGACCTGCGCCCTTGTCTCGGCTGCGGTCCTGATGGCCTCCTGCGCCCAGGCCCAGACCTTCAGCCCGCGCGCCATGCTCGACTGGCCAACCAAGTCCTTCGCCGGCGAAACGGCCTACCGGCTGGTCGAGCGCGATGGCGTCAGCGTGCTCGAAGCGCGCTCCCGGGGGCTGGCTTCGGCCCGCTATCTGGAGCGCGACATCGACCTCGGCGAGACCCCCTACCTGCGCTGGTGCTGGCAGGTATCCGGGGTCTATTCCGGGGTCGACGAACGCACGGAGAGCGGCGACGACTATCCCGCCCGGGTCTACGTGGCCAGACGCACCGGCCTTCTACCCTGGCAGGTGGAGTCGGTCAACTATGTGTGGTCATCGAATCAGCCGGCAGGCACCAGCTGGCCCAACGCCTTTACCGATCGCGCCGTCCTGCTGGCGCTGCAAAGCGGAGGTGCCAAGGCTGGGCAGTGGGTCGGCGAGGTGCGCGACGTGGCCGCCGACTACCGTCGACTGTTCGGCGCGAGCCCCGACGGCGTCGATGGCCTGGCGCTGATGAGCGATGGCGACAACGCCGGAGGCGACGCCACCGCCTGGTTCAGCAAGATGGAGTTCAGCGCCTCGTCGTCGCCGCCTGTCTGTCCCTGACATCAGCGCTGGAACACCACCGTGCGCGAGCCGTTGAGAAACACCCGACGCTGCAGGTGCAGGGTGACCGCCCGGGCCAGGGTGATGCACTCGATGTCACGCCCCCGGGCCACCAGGTCCTCGGCGGTATCGGCGTGGGTGACCGGCTCCACCCCCTGGGTAATGATCGGGCCTTCGTCCAGGTCATCGTTGATGTAGTGGGCGGTCGCCCCGACCAGCTTGACGCCCTTCTCGAAGGCCTGGTGGTAGGGCTTGGCGCCCTTGAAGCCAGGCAGCAGCGAGTGATGGATATTGATCGCTCGACCGGCCAGGCGTTCGCTCATCTCGCTCGACAGCACCTGCATGTAGCGCGCCAGGATCACCAGCTCTGCGCCACTGTCCTCGACGATCCGCCATACCTGGGCCTCCTGCTCGGCCTTGGTCTCGGCGCTGATCGGCAGATGGTGATAAGGCAGCCCGTGCCACTCGGCCAGCGGCGCCAGATCGGGGTGGTTGGACACCACCGCCTTGATGGCAACGGGAAGCTGGCCGGTACGATAGCGATAGAGCAGGTCATTGAGGCAGTGATCCGCCTTGGAAACCATGATCACCACCGGTGTGAGGCGCTCTGGTGAGGTCAGCTCGAATGCCATGGAGAACGGCGCTGCCCGCTCGGCAAAGGCCGCCTCGAAGGCGCCTGCATCGAGCTCGCCCTCCTCGGGAGGGCGAAACTCGGTGCGGATGAAGAAACGACAGGAGCTGCTGTCGTCAAAGGACTGCTGCTCGGTGATGTAGCAGCCCTGCTCGCGCAGAAAGCGGGTGACCACGTCCACGGTGCCAAGACGACTGGGGCACTGGGCGGTCAGGATCCAGTGGGTCGTGCGCACGGCGCTCACGCTGATCGTCATGTCGTCTCCCCGGCGGTGACGTCACGCTCGACGCCGATGGCGAACTCCTCACCGGCATCGAGCAACCAACGATAAACGTAGTCGGCGAAACTGCGCCGCACCACCAGCTCCCAGCGTCGCTCGTCGGGGCGACGCAGGATGACACTGGTCTTGGCCAGCACCGTGGTCACCCCCTTGCCCACCGCAAAGTGGCGCGGGTGGACGTCGTAGACCACCGACTTCATCAACAGCTCGCGCATGGCCTGGTCCTCACCGGTCAGCTCGATCACCGTCTGACCGGCGCTGACGTCGGAGAAGGCCACGCTGGCGTCACCCAGGGCGCTGCGCAGCGCCGTCTCCACGCGGAAGGCGTCACCCTGGGGCAGCACGGCAAGCCACTCGTCGGGACTTAGCCACTGAAGCGAAGCCCTCTCTCCCTGACTGAGTTCCAGCGGACGCGCCGGCAACGACAGCCCCAGCACCGCGCGCACCGCCTCGTCGAGCACGATGGCGCCACCGCGCAGGATCAGATGGTCGTGCAGGCGTTCGCGCATCACCACCCGCGAGTCAGTGCCGGGCGCTGGGCAGCCGACATGCTGAAACGACCAGGCCAGCGGCGACTCCAGGGCAATACGTTCGTCCGGGAAGGCATCAAAGGTACGGGCACGTTCTATAGCTTCAGACATTCTGGCGCTCCCCCTTGGGGTCAAGGAAGATGGTGGAAACGATCTCGGCCTCGTGGACCTTGCCGTCGACACAGGGTAGATAGACGGTCTCGCCCATCCGCTGGTGGCCACCCTTGACCACCGCCAGGGCGAAGCCGGTTTCCAGCGTCGGGCTGTAGTAGCTCGAGGTCACGTGGCCGACCATCGGCATGGGAATCGGATGGTCAGGGTCGAGCACGATCTGGGCGCCCTCCTCCAGCACCACCGACGGATCCCTGGGTTTCAGCCCCACCAGCTGCTTGCGATCCTGGCGCGCGGTGTCGCTGCGGGTCAGCGCCCGCTGGCCCACCCAGGAGAACGGCTTGTCGTAGCCTACCGCCCACTGCATGCCCAGATCCTCCGGGGTCACCGAACCGTCGGTGTCCTGACCTGCGATGATGAAGCCCTTCTCGGCACGCAGCACGTGCATGGTCTCGGTACCGTAGGGTGTCAGGTCGTACTTCTCGCCGTGGGCGAACAGCGCCTTCCACACGTGCATGGCGGCGTGGGCCTGGACGTTGATCTCGTAGGCCAGCTCGCCGGTGAAGGAGATCCGGAACACCCGTGCCGGCACCCCAGCCACCTTGCCCTCGCGCCAGTCCATGAAGCGAAACGCCTCGCGATCCAGATCGATGCCCTCGGTAAGCTCGCTCATCAGCTCCCGCGCCCTGGGGCCGGTGACGGTCATGGTGGCCCAGTGGTCGGTGACCGAGGTAAAGCTCACGTCGAGCTCCGGCCACTCGGTCTGGTGCCACAGCTCCAGCCACTCGAGCACTCCCGCGGCGCCACCGGTGGTGGTGGTCATCAGGAAGTGATCCTCGGCCAGACAACTGGTGGTGCCGTCATCCATGACCATGCCGTCGTCCTTGCACATCAAGCCGTAGCGCACCTTGCCCACGCCCAGCTTGGCCCACTTGTTGGTGTAGATGCGGCCGAGAAACTCGCGGGCGTCCGGCCCCTGGATATCGATCTTGCCCAGAGTCGAAGCGTCGAGGATGCCGACGCCTTCGCGCACCGCGCGGCACTCACGCATCACCGCCTCGTGCAGGGTCTCGCGCTTGCCGTTGACGGTCCTGGGGAAATACCAGGGCCGCTTCCACTGGCCCACGTCCTCGAACTCGGCGCCCTGCTCGACGTGCCACTGGTGCAGCGCGCTGTAGCGCTCGGGATCGAACAGCGCACCGCAATGGCGACCGACGATGGCACCGAAGGTGACCGGGGTATAGTTGGGCCGGAACACGGTGGTGCCGACCTCGGGAATCGAGCGCCCCAGGCAGCGCGCGGCGATGGCCATGCCATTGATGTTGCCAAGCTTGCCCTGATCGGTACCGAAGCCCATGGCGGTGTAGCGCTTGACGTGCTCGATGGACTCGAAGCCTTCCCGGGTGGCAAGCTCGATCCCGGCGGCGGTGACGTCATTCTGCAGGTCGACGAACTGCTTGGGCGCCCGCAGGGTCGGCTTTTCGTGGGGCACCTGGAACAGCGCCACCGCCGCACCGTCGCGCCGCGAGGCTACCGCCGGCAGTATAAGCTCGGCACCCTCGAAGCCAGCCTGGCTCGCTGCCTCGAGGCCGGCGTCGCGACCTTCCGCCAGCACCTCGGCCAGGCAAAAGGTGCCGCCGGCTGCACCGGCCGCCAACATGCCCCTGGGCAGGTTGGGCACGAAGGCGATCAGGTCGTCGCGCCAACTCGGCCGCGTTCCGGTGTGAGAGGCCAGGTGAATCACCGGACTGAATCCACCGGAACTGGCCAGCGTGTCGCAGTCGAGCGTCTCGCTGGCGCCGGTAACGCGAAAGGCGTCGATATCGATGGCGGCGACCCGCGCTGAGGTGACCCGCTGCTCGCCCCTGGCCTCGACCACGGCGGCACCCGGCAGAATGCGGATACCGCGCGCCCGGGCGACCTCGACCAGTTCACCGTCGGGGGCGGGACGGGCGTCGGCCACCGCCACCACCTCGCGGCCGGCATCCAGCCAGTCGAGCGCGGCACGGTAGCCGTCGTCGTTGCTGGTGGAGACCACCAGCCGCTTGCCCGGCACCACCCCATAACGGCGGATGTAGGTGGACACCGCCGAGCACAGCAGATTGCCCGGCACGTCATTGCCGGCGTAGACCAGCGGACGCTCATGGGCCCCAGTGGCCAGCACGACGCGCGCGGCGCGCACCCGATGCAGGCGCGAGCGCGACTGACGCCGTCCCTCCACTCGAGGCGCGCAGTGGGCCAGGTGCTCGCTGCGCCGCTCGTGCAGGGTGACGAAGTTGTGGTCGTGGTAGCCGTTGGCGGTGGTACGCGGCAGCAGCGTCACCTCGGAGTTGGAGGCAAGCTCCTCGAGCACCTCCTCGACCCACTGCAACGCCGGACGATCGTCCAGCAATTCCTGCCCGTCCAGCAGCGATCCGCCAAAGCGTTCCTGCTCGTCGCACAGGATCACCCGGGCGCCGCTGCGCGAGGCGGCCAGGGCGGCAGCCAGTCCCGCAGGCCCGGCGCCGATCACCAGCACCTCGCAGTGGCGATTGATGTGGTCGTAGATATCCGGGTCGCGCTCCAGCGGGCTGCGCCCCAGCCCCGCGCTCTTGCGGATATAGCGCTCGTAGGTCATCCACAGCGAGGCCGGCGCCATGAAGGTCTTGTAGTAGAAGCCGGGGGGCATCAGCTTGCCGCCAAGCTTGCCGATGGTCCCCATCAGGTCGCGCTGGACGTTGGGCCAGCCGTTGGTGGAGCGCGCCGTCAGCCCCTCGAACAGGGCCTGCTGGGTGGCGCGCACATTGGGCACCTGCTCGGCTTCGGTCTGGCCGAGCTGGACCACCGCATTGGGCTCCTCGGCACCGGCGGCGACGACGCCGCGGGGACGCGAGTACTTGAAGCTGCGATTGACCACGTCCACCCCGTTGGCCAGCAGCGCCGAGGCCAGGGTGTCCCCGTGAAAGCCGGTGTACTCCTTGCCATTGAAGGTAAAGCGCAGGGGCCTGCTGCGGTCGATCAGTCCCCCGGTGTCGAGGCGATTGGGCTGGCTCATGCGCGAACCTCCTGGGCGGCGGTGGCGATATCGCTGTCGTCAAGGGACTCAGGCGCTGACGCCACCACCCCGTCGGGGTTGTCCCGGGTAAAGCGCGGTCGCTCACCGATGCGATAGGTCTCGAGGATTTCGTAGCTCTGGGTGTGGCGCGTCACGTTGAAGAACTTGCGACAGCCCACCGCGTGGACCCACAGCTCGTGGTGGATGCCGCGGGGGTTATCGCGGAAGAACAGGTAGTCGCCCCACTGCTCGTCGGAACAGCCGGACGGATCCTCCGGGCGTGCGATGTGCGCCTGCCCCCTGGGATGAAACTCTTCTTCCTCGCGCCACTCGTCGCAGTAGGGACAATGGATATGGAACATGGAAACCTCCTGAAATCAGTGGGCGACACCGGCGGCGCCGTGTTCGTCGATCAGTGCGCCGCTGTGGAAGCGGTCGATCGAGAAGGGGGCGGCCAGCGGATGCATCTCGCCCTTGGCCAGGCTCGCCGCGAACACATGCCCGGAACCAGGGGTCGCCTTGAAGCCACCGGTGCCCCAGCCGCAGTTGAAGTAGAGCCCCTCGATCCGGGTCTTCGACATGATCGGACAGGCGTCCGGGCAGGTATCGACGATGCCGCCCCACTGCCGGTTCATGCGCACCCGCGAGAAGATCGGGAACATCTCGACGATGGCCTGCAGGGTGTGCTCGACGGTGGCGTAGCTGCCACGCTGGCCGTAGCCGTTGTAGCCGTCGATGCCCGCGCCGATGACAAGGTCACCCTTGTCGGACTGGCTGATATAGCCGTGCACGTGGTTGGACATCACCACGGTATCGAGCACCGGCTTGAGCGGCTCTGACACCAGCGCCTGCAGCGGGTGGCTCTCCAGCGGCAGGCGCAGCCCCGCAAGCGATGCCATCACCCCGGAGTTGCCGGCGGTCACGCAGCCCACGGTGCGAGCCTCGATATCGCCGCGATTGGTGTGCACCCCAAGGATGCGGCCGTCGCGGATCTTGAATCCGGTCACCTCGGTCTGCTGCAGGATGTCGACGCCGAGGGCATCGGCACCACGGGCGTAGCCCCAGGCCACGGCGTCGTGGCGGGCGACCCCGGCACGGGGCTGCCAGGAGGCCCCCATCACCGGGTAGCGCGCGTTCTTCGAGCAGTCGAGGATAGGCACGATCTCCTGCACGCCCCTGGCGTCGAGCACCTCGCCGTCGATGCCGTTGAGCCGGTTGGCGTTGACCCTGCGCTGGATGTCGCGCATGTCCTGCAGGGTATGGCCAAGATTGAGCACGCCGCGCTGGGAGAACATCACGTTGTAGTTGAGATCCCGGGACAGCCCTTCCCACAGCTTCATCGAGTGCTCATAGAGCGCGGCGGCCTCATCCCACAGATAGTTGGAGCGCACGATGGTGGTGTTGCGGGCGGTGTTGCCGCCGCCCAGCCAGCCCTTCTCGATCACCGCGACATTGCGCACGCCAAATTCCTTGGCCAGGTAGTAGGCGGTGGCCAGGCCATGGCCGCCACCACCGACGATGATCACGTCGTAGGCGGCCTTGGGGGTCGGGTTGCGCCACTGGCGCTGCCAGTTCTCGTGGTGACTCAGGGCGTGGCGGGCCAGCGCGAATCCGGAGTAGCGTTGCATAGGGTGTCCCTCAAAACTCTGGGCTAGAGCGTGTCTGAAAAGTGCCTGGGCGGTCGCACCGTGCGTCACGACCGCCGGGGGGGCATCATGCCGATCAGGCCGGCACGGCAGCGGCTTGCCGAGGGGCCGGATAGACCGGGTGGCGCGCGCATAGCTCGCCGACCCGCTGGCGTACGTCGGCCTCGATGGCGGCGGTGTCCTCGCCACGGGCCAGCACGTCCAGCACATCGCAGATCCAGCCGGCAAGCCGCTCGCACTCTTCGGCATCGAAGCCGCGGGTGGTCACCGCCGGGGTCCCGATGCGCAGGCCCGAGGTGACGAAGGGGCTCTGCGGGTCTCCCGGTACCGCGTTCTTGTTGACGGTGATGTGCGAGCGACCCAGGGCCGCGTCGGCGTCCTTGCCGGTGATCCCCTGGCGAATCAGCGAGACCAGAAACAGATGGTCTTCGGTGCCGCCGGAGACCACGTCGTAGCCGCGCTCGAGAAAGGTCCCGGCCATGGCCTTGGCATTGACGATGACCCGCTCCTGGTAGCGCACGAATTCCTGGTTCATGGCCTCGCGGAAGGCCACCGCCTTGGCCGCGATGACATGCATCAAGGGGCCGCCCTGCTGGCCGGGGAAGACCGCGCCGTTGAGCTTCTTGTACAGCGCCTCGTCACCGCTGGCGGACAGGATCAGGCCACCGCGCGGCCCGCGCAGGGTCTTGTGGGTGGTGGTGGTGACCACGTGGGCGTGGGGCAGCGGGCTTGGATAGAGCCCGGCCGCCACCAGACCGGCGACGTGGGCCATGTCCACCAGCAGCCAGGCGCCGACGCTGTCGGCGATGGCGCGAAAGCGGCGCCAGTCGACCACCTGGGAGTAGGCCGAGAAGCCGGCGACGATCAACTTGGGGCGATGCTCGTTGGCCAGTCGCTCGACCTCGGCGTAGTCGATCTGGCCGGTGGCCTCGTCCAGACCATACTGCACCGCGTGGTAGTGCTTGCCGGAGAAGTTCGGTGCCGCGCCATGGGTCAGGTGGCCGCCGTGAGCCAGACTCATGCCGAGCACGGTATCACCGGGGGACACCAGCGCCATGAAGGCGGCGGCATTGGCCTGGGCGCCGCTGTGGGGCTGCACGTTGGCGTAGTCGGCGCTGAACAGCGCGCAGGCCCGCTCGATGGCCAGACGCTCTACCACGTCGACGTGCTCGCATCCGCCATAGTAGCGCTTGCCGGGATAGCCCTCGGCGTACTTGTTGGTCAGCTGGGTGCCCTGGGCCTCCATCACCGCGGGACTTGCGTAGTTCTCGGAGGCGATCAGCTCCACATGATCCTGCTGACGAACGACCTCCTCGGCGATGGCCTCGGCGATCTGCGGATCGAACCGGGACAGTGACGAGCTGGACAGATGAGCGCTTGGCATGGGGTATCTCCGGTAATGGCGAGGCGCCTCTTCGCGGCCGCTTTCGCCTGATCGATGTTGTCGTTGTGATGGCTGACGAAGACGGGCAGTCCCCCGCCTCCAAGGTAAGCCGCTATCCCGGCGCCGACATTCTGGAAACGACATCGGCGTCGCCGTCAGGGACATCGACGCTGCCCGGACCGGCCCAGACGGGCCCAGACGGGCCCAGACAGACAGAGACCGGCCCAGACGAGCGCAGATGCCCGTCGGGATAAGGTCATTGAAGCCGAGCGGCTCCTTCAGAACTTGAACAAATGCGACAGCTTTGTTGGACGCAGGCATGAGCCGAGCGCCGTGGACGAGCGCTTGGATGACGTTGCCGGCGGCACGATCAGGGGAACTATCAGCGGCATTATCAGGAGCACTATCAGGGGCAATTGCGCCAGCGGGAGGCGCTCAGCGATGCCCCAGACGTGCACCGACATGCAGGAAGAAGGGATCGACGCCGGCCTCCTCGCGACCGACGGGATCGCGACGCAGACGTGAGGGCGACTGTCCGAAGGCGCTGCGGAAGTGGCGGGAAAAGTGGGCGGTGTCGGCGAAACCGCAGCGCTCGCCGATCTCGGTGACGCTATGGTCGGTGAAGTACAGAAGCCACAGACCGTAGCGCAGGCGCAGGTCACGGGCGAACTTCTGCGGGCCGACACCGAAGGCCTGGCGAAACTTGCGCTCGAGCCCCCGACGCGAGGCGCCGGCGCGCGTCGCCAGCTCATCCACCGACAGCGGCTCGCCCAGATGCTGCTCGAGAATCGCCACGGCACGACGCACGATGCGATCCTCGATGCGATCGAAGACCACCGGCTGGGGCTGGGAGTGGTCGCCGCTTCGGTGGCCGTCCAGCAGCATGATGTGCAGGCTCTTGCGTGCCCAGGCGCGTCCCAGGTGGCGCTCCACCAGATAGGCCGCCAGGTCCGCCGCCGCAGCACCACCGGCACAGGTCAAGCGGTCGCCATCGTCGACATAGAGGCGGTCGGCCACCGCGCTGACAGCGGGAAAACGCCGGGTCAGATCCAGGTGGTGGTACCAGCTGACGCAGCAGCGCCGCCCCTCCATCACACCGGCCTGGATCAGCGAGTAGACCCCGGTGCACACCCCCACCAACGGCACACCCAGCGCTGCCGCATGGCGCAGATAGTCGAGGGTGCCGCCATCTCGCTCGGGGCGATTTCGCTCGAGAGCCCGTCGTTCATGGCTCGCTCGCTCAGGGCTATCAGCTTCCTCGCCTTCCCCCAGCACCCCGCCGATCACCACCAGGTAGTCGAACTGGCGGGGATCACAGAAAGGCTGCCCATGACGCCCCCCTATCGGCTCGCAGGGCGAGATCACCGCACCACAGCTTGACGCAACCTCGGCGCCATCCTCTGACAGAAAGCGCCAGCGGCAACGTAGCTGACGACTGCGATCGCCCTCGTCGGACGCCAGCCGCAGGCAGTCGACGAAGGCAGCAAAGGGCAGCAGGGTAAAGCGCGACAGCAACACGAAGCCCACCGACAGCGCCGGCGTGAGCGGCTCGCCGCCAGAGACATCGGCGTGCCCTTGCTGTGCTGACGATGGTGCCGGCGATGGCCGTGATGGATGGAGCGGGTGCAGGGGCGAGGATGGCATAGCGTCCAAATACCAGCAAAAATCAGACTCCAGCCTAACCGAATTTCTCACGGCCCTCCTATTTATCAACGCCATACGGAGTCACCTGCACCGGACGGTTACACCTCTGCCGCGTTGGGTGCTTGCGCCCCGCCTCCGCCGGGAGCCACCGCCGCTACCAGTCCACCGTGACGTTACCCCTGGGTCGACTGCAGCAAGACAGGATGAAGCCCTCGGCCACGTCCTCGTCGGTGATGCCACCGTTGTGTTCCATGTCCACCTCGCCGGCGACCAGTGGCACCCGGCAGGTGCCGCAAATGCCCATGCCGCAGGCCTTGGGAATATGCAGTCCGAGCTTTGAGGCCGCGGCGTGCACGGTCTCGCCCGGCTGGATGCGTACGCTCTTGCCCGCCGAGGCGAATTCGACACAGTGCATGTCGGCCGCCACGAGCTCCTCGGCCTCCGCCTCGGCCTGCTCCGCCAGCTCGTGGACGTCTTCCTGGACGTCGACCGGCGTGGCACCGAAGGATTCCTCGTGGTAGCGACTCATGTCGAAGCCACGCTGGGTCAACAGACGCCTGACCGCCGACATGAAGGGCGTGGGCCCGCAGCAGAAGACCTCTCGATCCAGAAAATCAGGCGCCATCAGCTCCAGCATGGGCTCCGACAGGAAGCCGCGGAAACCCGCCCAGGCCTGGTTCAACTCACTATCCCGCTCACACACGATATGCAGCTTGAATTCCGGAATGCGCGAGAAGATATGCTCCAGCTCACGGTGAAAGATGATGTCCCTGGGAGTCCTGGCGCAGTGGATAAAGGCCAGGTCCACCGCCGCATTGGTATCGAAGAACCAGCGGGTCATCGACATCAGCGGCGTGATGCCGACACCGCCGGAGAGCATCAGCACCTTGTCGGCGGTGTAGTCGATGCAGTTGAAGTCCCCCACCGGACCGTGCACCGCCAGTTCGTGGCCCACGTCCATCTGGTCATGCAGCCAGTTGGAGACGCGCCCCCCCGGCACCCGCTTGACGGTGATCGAGAAGCTGTAGGGGATGGAAGGTGAACTGGCGATGGTATAGGAGCGGAAGACGCACTCACCGTCGATCTCGAGCTCCAGAGTGACGAACTGCCCCGGCTTGAAGAAGAACATCACCGGCTGCTCGGCCATGAAGCAGAAGGTTCGGACGTCCCAGGTCTCCTGGATGACCTTGACGCAGCGCACTACGTGGCGGCCATTGGCCCACGTCTGGGTGGTCACCGGATTGAGAAAATTCGTCACCATGGCGGTTTCGCTCGCAGACAGTCGGCGGGTCACCCAGGCCCCGAACCTCGTTCGAGGCCTGGTCATTGAGCGCATTCTGCCCCTCGCGCCTCGCGCGCCACTTGTCTGATCGCGACATCAGCATACTCGAATCCTCCGGCCACGCTCGCTGCAGCGACAAAGAGGTCGCAACGGCATCATCTGGTGTCGCCGCCAGATACCCAGGGTCATCCCCCTTGCCCCAGACTGCGCAGCATGACAACCGCGACGCACGCCAGCTGATAGCGCCGCTAATGCTTTCCCCTGATCCATAGCGGCGCCCCTTGCCATGGGCCACCGCGCCCATCGACACCGCATCTATCGCATCACGAGGAGTGCACCATGGAGCCCATCGCCCATCTCAATCTGGAGGATCCCCTGGGGGATGCCCGTCGTTTCGCCCTGGAGACGATGTCACACCACCCCTACGGCTTCTCGTTGCCGCAGCCGTTCTACAACGATGAACGACTGTTCCAGCTCGACATGCAGACCATCTTCGAGCGCGAGTGGATCTTCGCCGGAATGAGCTGCGAGATTCCCGCCAAGGGCAACTTCATCACCCTCGACATCGGCCATAATCCGGTGGTCATCGTGCGCGGCGATGGCGACGCCATTCACGCCTTCCACAACACCTGCCGCCATCGCGGATCTCGCCTGTGCTCCACCGAGAAGGGCAAGCTGGCCAAGCTGGTGTGCCCCTACCATCAGTGGACCTACGAGCTGGACGGACGTCTGTTATTCGCCGGCACCGAGATGGGCGAGGACTTTCGACTCGAGGACTACGGACTCGCCCCGGTCGCGCTGACCGAGGCCGGCGGCTACCTGTTCGTCAGCCTCGCCGAGAATCCGCCGGACGTGAGCGACCTCAAGGCCATCTTCGACAGCTACCTGAGCTTCTACGACATGACCAACCTCAAGGTGGCCGTGACCACCACCATCGAGGAGCAGGCCAACTGGAAGCTGGTGCTCGAGAACAACCGCGAGTGCTACCACTGCAACGGCTCTCACCCGGAGCTGATCAAGTCGCTCTACGAGTTTGACGACACCGAGGACCCCCGTGCCACGCCGGAATACCGGAGCCTGGTGGCGCGCAAGCAGCAGGAATGGGACGGCCTCGGCATCCCCTGGAAGATGAGCTGGGCGGGAGGCAAGCGCAATCGTCTGACCCGCACCCCGCTGGTCGAGGGCACCGTGTCCATGACCATGGACGGCAGGGCCGCCTGTCGCCGGCCGCTGACCCATCAGGGCATCGAGGACATGGGCTCCCTGCGCATCCTGCATCTACCCAATAGCTGGAATCACTTTGTCGGCGACCACGCCGCGGTGTTCCGGGTGCTGCCGCTGGGTCCCCAGCGCACCCAGGTCACCACCAAATGGCTGGTCCACAAGGATGCGGTGGAGGGTGTCGACTACGACGTCGAGAACCTGAGCCGGGTGTGGGACGCCACCAACGCCCAAGACCGAAGGCTTGCCGAAGAGAACCAGCGAGGCATCAACTCCCTGGCCTATCGCCCCGGCCCCTACTCCCCCACCTACGAATACGGGGTGATCGACTTTATCGACTGGTACCGCACCACCTTGGCAGCCAACCTGGGCAGCAGCCCGGCGCTGAGCCTGGCCAGCGGCTAGGGCTTGTCTGAAAAGTGCCTGCGCTCGTCGACATTGCGGTCCCCTGGGTGTCTCTCTGTCACGGCCTGGTGTCTCGACCTGCTGACATAGCCCGCTGACATAGCCTGTTGACATAGCCTGCTGAAACAGCCTGCCGTCATCGCTTGCCCTGAAGCCAGCCCTGGTGTCGTCTTCAAGACGACACCAGGGCGGATTTCAGGACTCCGCGGTCGCTCAGCGTCGGCGCGCTTCCGCCCCAATCAAGTCCTGCCGATCCATCGGGACCTCCTGCTGCGGCGCCAGATGGGGGCGACGCAGCAGGCCGGCAAGCTCCCGGAAAGGCACCGGTCGAGAGAACAGATAGCCCTGGAAGGTGGTGCAGCCCAGGTCCTTCAGGGCGGCACATTGATGCGGTGTCTCGACCCCTTCTGCCAGCGCCTCGAGGCCCAACTCCTGGGCCAGGGTGATCACGCTGCGACAGACCGCGATATCTCGTTCACTGTCCAGGCACTGGGCGACAAAACCACGATCGATCTTGATCTTGTCGATGGGCAGGGACTTGAGGTAATCGAAGCTCGAGTATCCCTTTCCGAAGTCATCGATCGCCGTGGTGACCCCGCGGGCCGCCAGGGCCCCCAGTGTACGAGCCACGCGTTCCTGGTCATCCAGCAACATGCCTTCGGTGATTTCCAGCTCCAGACACTCGGCATGCAGGTGGGTCTGATCCAGCGTCTGGCACACGCTCGATAGAAAATCCATGCGATGAAATTCCAGCGGTGACAGGTTCACCGCCACCCGCCCCGGCTTGAGTCCACTTCGCCACAGGCGCTTGGCGTCGTAGCAGGCCCTGCGCATCACCCAGCGCCCCAGATCGATGATCTGGCCGGT
This sequence comes from Halomonas sp. MMSF_3323, assembly GCF_030733595.1. Taxonomy (NCBI): domain Bacteria; kingdom Pseudomonadati; phylum Pseudomonadota; class Gammaproteobacteria; order Oceanospirillales; family Halomonadaceae; genus Halomonas; species Halomonas sp. MMSF_3323. The sequence continues at coordinate 73,877 of NZ_JASHIT010000018.1, forward strand.
TTCTTCGGCCAGTGGAATGAACTCCGACGGTGAGACCCAGCCGAATTCGGGATGGGACCAGCGTATCAATGCCTCCAGACCGGTGATCCTGCCCTCGCCATCCACCTGGGGCTGATAGAACAACTGCAGACGCTGCTGTTCCATGGCAATACGCAGCGCGTTGCGCAGGGTCACATGACGCCCGGGGACACCGTCGAGGGTGCGTGTGAACAACTGATACTGGTTTCGCCCGCGTTGCTTGGCCTGGTACATGGCCAGATCGGCCTGCTGGATCAGCCGTTGTGGCGACAGGGTGGTCCCGGTGTCCAGCAAGGCGATCCCGATACTCGCGGATATCTGCAGCTGGAAGCCGTCGACGCGGCAGGGTTCACGCAACTGGTTCAGCAGGCGCTCGGCCACCGCGATGGCCTTGTCCTTGCCACCGATATCCACCAGCACCAGCACGAATTCGTCCCCGCCCAGACGCGCCAGGGTATCCGAGCGTCGCTGCCCTCGGCTCAGGCGTTTGGCGACCTGTATCAGCACGCGATCACCGACCTCATGCCCCAGGCTATCGTTGATCGGCTTGAACGCATCCAGATCGATGAACAGCACCGCCAGCCCCTGCCGATGACGTGTCGCCAGGGCTACGTCGTGCTCCAGTCGGTCGGCCAGCAGGGTGCGATTGGGCAGACCAGTCAGGGCGTCGTGGGTGGCCTGGTGGGCCAGCATCTCTTCCTGAACCTTGCGCTGACTGACGTCATCGACGATGCCGATGTAGTGACTTACCCCTTCGCGGAGCGCATGCACCGGCGAGAGCGTCAGGTCGTACCAGCGACCGCCTCCTCCTCCCTGGCTGGCCAGCGCAGTGACCGAGCCCGGCTGCTGGGTCTTCATCCAGTGACAGATCTCGGCTTCGGTCACCGGGTCCAGACACATGGTCCTGGCAAGCTCACTCGCCAGCAGTCCGGTCACCGAGGATGCCGAAGCATCCAGCATGCGGCACAGAGCAGCGTTGGCATACATCACGGGGCAGCCCCTGGACTGGGCGTCGAAGATCACGACCCCATTGCTGCTCTCCCTGAGACAGTGCTCCATGATCGACAGCCTGGCTTGCTCCTGCTGACGCAGACTGATGTCGGCGAAACTGGCGAAAAGGCCCACACAGGCCGCCCCCACCCGGACCTGCTGCAGGCGTATCCTGAAGGTAGAATCCGCGATCGAGCACTCGAACACCACGGACCGCTGTCGCCCGGTCATGACATTGTCGAAGTGCTTCATCAATTCATCGGGCGCATCACCGCATCCCAGCAGTCGACTGGCTACCTCGGTGAAGGGTCGAGCGATAGCCTCCCCTGCGCTGTCACCCAGAGCTTCCGTGGCAGAGTCGTTGAGCGCACCGATCAGGCCCGAACGTCGAACCTGCAGCATCGGCACGGGGTGTAGTCCGAACAGGGAATGAAACTCCTGTTCACGCGTCGCCAGCGAAATCGCCTGCTCTCTACGCAATCGCGCCAGCGCAATCCAGGTCATCAGTTGATAGGTGACAAAAAGGCCCAACGCCAGCAACAGCGCCGGCAATAGCACCCACTTGAGCGACAGCGGCTTCGATGCCTGAACCCGCAGCAGCGTGCCGCCAGCCAGGGCAATATCGTCTCGCATTACGCCGGCCAGCCTGCCGCGCTCGACCCAGACCTCGCGGGCACCATGATCCAACGCCTCTGCCGGGCGGAGCCCCAACAGCGACAGGTTCGCCGTCAGTCCTTCACTCATATGCTCAAGCCACAGCGTCGTGTCGACCAGTACGACCAGCCGGGGGCCCGCAGCACCGAAGCTGTTGACCTCCAGCAGCGCCGCGCCTTTGCCCGGAATCCACCAGCGCATGGCCTCGTTCTGACGCTGTTCGAGCCAACTTCGAACCTCGTGCAACGCCAGCATTTCTTCGAGTCGAGACGTCGCCCCACCACCGTCAGCGGGGTTCCAGCGCAATGCGCCCCTGTCCTGCCACCAGACGTAGGCAAGCACCTCTCCCCGGGCTGCGGGACCGGTGGGTTCCGGCGACCCTCCTGCCTGGGTCAGTGGAAGGCTCCATTCGCTCCAGCCCAGGCGGTAGCGTTCTTCCCAATTGGCGATGCGCTCACTCAAGGTATCCAGCTGCGTGCTCAGATCCTGTTTCAGATCGAGCGAATAGAGGTGGTAGCCCCCAAAGCCCACCAGCATGCTGAGACTGGTGCCGATAAGCCCGACCTTGATCACCCTGGGCGCCAGCCGTAGCAAGTTCAAGCTGCGCTGGCGGGCGAACAGCCAGAAGATGACGCCATAGGTAAACACCATGACGGTGCCAAGCGGCCGGGACTCGAACAGTATAAGGCGCCAACGAGGGGCATCCTCCGTCGTCCAAAGGATCGAAAATCCCAGCGCACCAGCCACCATGCACACGATTCCCAGGGCCGCGTAGCGCCTGCGCCCGACGCCTCGACCGTGCCACAGACAGAAGGCGAACAGCAGCATCAGCAGCAACGACATTGCCGGCAGCGCCTCGAGGCTCACCTGACGATTGACTTGATCAAGCAGCCATAGCCCTTGTCCCAGGCTGTACCCCAGCAGCGCCAACGAGGCCAGCCGCCTGACACGATCACAGCCGATAACCAGCGCCAGAATACCGAGCGTCGCCAGCAACGACGCCACCGCGCCCCAACGGCTGAAAGTCAGAAGATCGAACAGGAACAATGAGGACGAGGAGGAGGCGAACAGGGTATGCAGGGCCATCAGGGCCCCGAAGGTCAGCACCACCAGCAGCAGTGGCGGAAAGCCCAGACTCCGCTCTTCCTCGGACTTCCAGTCACTCATCGGCCGGCCTCAGTGGTGAAGGAGCGTCCAGATGGGCGGCGCAAGCCTCCTGGGCGAACGCCTTAGATCAGCCCGCCTCAGGGGAAAGCTGCACAGATTTGTCTCCCTGCTAATTATCCTGCACAAAATGTCGCTACGACTCTCAGTAACTAATTCGTAATTTAATGTAAGAAAAAAGCCACAAGCTAAGCGCCGTGGCTTCACATTCTTATGGCAGGCAAGCCCTGACGGCTGGCTTTGTGGCAACCACCACCCTACCTGCAGACACACCCGCAGGCCCGATGCCCCCTGCGACATGATGACGGACAACATCGAGGCACAAGCTCGCAAGCAACAGCTCGCAAGCCACCGCTCGCCACCCGCGAGAAAGATCAGCCTGTGGGTTTCAATGAGCGCCGTCGCCGGACGACAGCTCCAGACCCAGGAAAAGCTCCACCAGGCCGGTGAAGCAATGGGGAGAAATACCGGTAATCTCGTGGATGCGATCCAGTCGATAGCGCAGAGTGTTGCGATGGACATGCAGGGCATCGGCGCAGCGACTCAGGTTGCCCTCGTGCTCGATCAGCATTGCCAGGGTCTTGAGCAGACGCCCATGGCTGTCGGCGCCACGGATGCGCTCGACCGCCTCGCGCAACTGCTCGCCTTGCCAGCCATCGTTCAGTGGCGACAGCAGCACCGGAAGGCGCAGCTCTTCGTAGTGATAGGTCATTCGCTCGGGAAACTGGCGCTTGCCGATCGCCAGTACCTGCCGGGCGCTCCCGTAGGACAGGTGGAGGTGGCCGGGTGCATCGAAGGCACGCCCGACGGCGACCTTGACCCCGTGAATATCGTGGCGTGCCAGTCGCGCCAGCAGGGCTTCGATAGCCCCGTCGGGGCCTGGGTGTGCGCCCTGCTTGTGCTGTCCAGCCTGATCCGTCAAAGGCTGGAGCACCAGAACGCGATGGGGTGAGACCTGGGTGACCAGACTGTCACGGGCCAGAAGCTCCATCAGTCGCTGCATGGCATCCAGATCTGCGCTGGGCGATCCTCTGTCCAGCTCGATCAGTACCGCCAGTCGCTGACAGGCGACGTCGATCCCCAGTCGCTCGGCCCAGTCATGAAGTTGCTCGGAAGAAAGCTCAGCGTTGACCCATGACAGGATAAAACCTTCCCGGTGGCGCTTGGCCCACTCAAGCTGACTCAGCATGTCGGCCTGTTCGACCAGCATCTCGGCGGTCACCTTGACCAGCCGCGCCGCCTGACGTACCTGCGATGGCGGACCGGTGATACCGAGCACTCCCACGGTCTCGCCGGCGCACTGAAGCAGCAGATTGATGCCCGGTCGCGCCCCCTTGAAGGCATCGACGTCATGCTCGGATATCTCGAGTCCATTGCCACGCTGAAGCGCCAGCACCGCGCCATCGTGCAGGGTACCCAGACGCGAGTGATCACCGCTGGCGATGATCACCCCGCGCGCGTCCATCACGTTGATGTTGGCGTCGAGAATATCCTGGGTCTTGTCGATGATCTGCTGTGCGAGCTCAGCGCTCAGAATCATGGGGCCACCTGCCGCCGCTGGCGAAGAAACGCCATCTTCGCCTTGCGACTGAGCGGCTGCAAGCCGGCGGTCTAGCCTGCGCCCCAGGCTGAGCCATAGACGGCACCACAGTCGGCGCCCTAGGCTAGGCGCCCTAGGCTGAGCCCTTCCCTGCAGCCCTGGATTCGCCGTTATCATCGAGCCCCAGCAGGTGGGCCTGGATGGCCTGATGGACCGACGGCAACAGCACCTCCTGCTTGTCCATCAATTCGCGCACCAGCGCCGCAAGGCCGGGCAGGCCGACCTCACGTGCCTTGAGCCGGGCCATCCTGGCGCAGGTCTCGGGGCAGGCATCCTCGGGCAGGCGCACTCCCAGCGCCAACAGCCGATCACGAAAGTCACGACCGTCGATCAGCTCGGCAATCATCATGGTGGGTGACTCCTTGTTGCTGTGTCTAACGTTCAGATTAGGGCTTGTCTGAAAAGTGCCTGCGCTCGGTAATACGGCGTTAAAAATCGGATCAAAATGCTCATTTACACCCCGTAAACTGCGCTTTCTCACCGATTTTTGCCTTGTCTAACCTTCGCTCGTCGACTTTTCGGACATCGCCTAGGTGACCTGGGCCGGCTCGGCGCGACTCAAGCGACAGGCGGCATACTTGAACTCCGGAATCTTGCCGTAGGGGTCCAGCGCCGAATTGGTCAGCAGATTCACCGCCGCCTCCACATAGCAGAAGGGTACGAACACCATGCCGTCGGGCATGCCGTCGTCGAGCCGCGCCACCAGGGTGATGGCGCCACGCCGGGTGGTGATGGTCACCCGCTCTCCCGGGTGCACACCCAGCCGGGTGAGCTCCCCCGCCGACAGGCTGGCCACCGCCTCGGGCTCCAGGTCGTCGAGTACCTGGGCCCGGCGGGTCATCGAACCGGTGTGCCAATGCTCAAGCTGGCGTCCGGTGGACAGCACCGTCGGGTAGTCACGGTCGATGGGTTCATCGGGCGGCAGCGGCAGCGCCGGCGAGAAGCGCGCCTTGCCGCTCGCCGTGGGGAAGGCCTCGGAGAACACCACGTCTTCGCCCGGCGCCCCTTCCGCCAGGCAGGGATAGGTGACCGCGCCTTCGCGCTCGAGTCGCTCCCAGTCGATATGGTTCAGCGAGGCCATCCCCTTCTGCATCTCGGCGTAGACCTCGCGCGGGTGGCCATAGTCCCAGTCGAGGCCGAAGCGCCGCGCCATCTCCTGGATGATCCACCAGTCCGGCCGCGCATCACCGGGCAGCGGCAGCGCCTGGCGCCCTAGCTGCACCTGACGGTTGGTGTTGGTCACGGTACCGTCCTTTTCCGGCCAGCTCGAGGCCGGCAGGATGACGTCGGCGAACTGCGCCGTCTCGGTGACGAACAGGTCCTGCACCACCAGATGTTCGAGGCTTGCCAGCGCACCACGGGCGTGGGTCAGGTCCGGGTCCGACATGGCCGGGTTCTCGCCCAGAATGTACATGCCGCGGATGGTGCCGGCGTGGATGGCGTCCATGATCTCGACCACGGTGAGGCCCGGCTCGGGATCCAGGGCGTCGCCGCTGCCGTCGCTGCTTGTGCCGGCGTTGCCCCACAGCTCCTCGAAGGAGGCCCGCACCTGGGCGTCGGACACCGGCTGGTAGTCCGGCAGCACCATCGGGATCAGGCCGGCGTCGGAGGCTCCCTGGACATTGTTCTGGCCACGCAGCGGATGCAGGCCGGTGCCGGGGCGCCCGGTGTGACCACAGGCCAGCGCCAGCGAGATCAGGCAACGGGCGTTGTCGGTGCCGTGGGTATGCTGGGAGATCCCCATGCCCCAGAAGATCATCGCCCGTTCGGCGTTGGCGTATTCCCGCGCCGCCGCGCGGATCTCGTCGGCGGGCACGCCACAGGCCGCGGCCACCGACTCCGGCGTCTGATCGCGCACCGCTGCCTTGAGCCGCTCGAAGCCCTCGGTGTGCTCACGGATATAGGCCTCATCGAAGAGCTGCTCGTCGATGATGACGTTCAGCATGGCGTTGAACAGCGAGACGTCGGCCCCCGGGGTGAAGCGCAGTACCCGATGGGCATAGGCGCCCATGGCCTGGCCCCGTGGATCGATGATGATGAACCGGGTGCCACCCTTGGCCGCCTGCTTGAAGAAGGTCGCCGCCACCGGATGATTGACCGCCGGATTGCAGCCGGTGAGGATCACCACGTCGGCGTTCAGCGCCTGCATGAAGGAGGCGGTCACCGCACCGGAGCCGATGCATTCCATCAGCGCCGCCACCGAGCTTGCGTGACACAGCCGGGTGCAGTGGTCGACGTTGTTGGAGCCGAAGCCGGTGCGTACCAGCTTCTCGAACAGCCAGGCCTCCTCGTTGGAGCACTTGGCACTGCCGAAGCCTGCCAGCGCCCTGGGACCGTGGTCGGCCTTGAGCCGGGTCAGGCCCCCGGCGGCCAGCGCCAGCGCCTCGTCCCAGTCGGCCTCGCGAAAATGGGTCAGTGGCCGGGCGGGATCGAAGCCCTCGTCCATGCCCTTGGGCACGCCCTCGCGCCGCACCAGCGGTCGGGTCAGCCGTGACGGGTGGCGGCCGTAGTCGAAGCCGAAGCGTCCCTTGACGCACAGCCGTCCCTGGTTGGCCGGGCCGTCGCGGCCTTCCACGTAGAGGATGGCGTCATCCTTGACGTGGTAGGTCAACTGGCAGCCGACGCCGCAGTAGGGACACACCGAGTCCACCTTGCGCTCGGCGCTGTCGCTGTTACCACGGCCCTGGGCATCGATCAGGCTGGTCGGCGACAGGGCGCCGGTGGGACAGGCCTGGACGCACTCGCCGCAACCCACGCAGCTGCCCTGGCCCATGGCGTCATCGAGGTCGAACACCACCTTGCTGGCGGCGCCGCGATGGGCCATGCCGATGACGTCATTGACCTGCACCTCACGACAGGCGCGCACGCACAGGGTGCAGTGGATACAGGCGTCCAGATTGACCGTCATCGCCGGATGGCTGGTGTCGTGGCCTGCTGTCGCGGAAGCATGGCTCCTCCCGCTCGCATCATCTGCGATCGGCGGGCACTGGCCGGGAAGGCGAGCGCCGGGCGCATGACGCACGACGTCGGGCCTGCGCCTGGGGTAGCGTGCGCGGGCGCGGGTGGCGTCCACCGCCAGGTGATCGGCCATCTGCCACAGCTGGCTTGCACGGTCCGGGCTATCGTCGCGCGGCGGCTGATCGCTGAGCAGCAGCTCCAGCACGCCCTCGCGGGCGACCCGGGCGCGCTCGGACGACTGGCTTCTGACCACCATCTCGGGGCGCGCCTCCCTCAGGCAGCTGGCGGCGAGCACCCGCTCGCCCTCGATCTCCACCATGCAGGCGCGGCAGTTGCCGTCGGCGCGGTAGCCGCTGGCGTCCTTGAAGCACAGGTGCGGTATGGTCTCCCCGGCACGCTTGGCCACCTGCCACAGGGTCTCGCCGGGCCAGGCGCTCACCTCGACACCATCCAGCGTCAGCGTGAAGGACTCGAGCGTCGAATCTTCAGCGACGTGGGAGACAAAAGCGTTCCGGGATCCGGTCATCAGCATGCTCCCTCGGCGGTATCGGTGACGATGATGTCGTGGCGCCCCAGGTCATCGCGGAAGTGGCGCAGCAGACTCAGCACCGGATTCGGCGCCGCCTGCCCCAGGCCACAGATCGAGGCGTCCTGCATCACCCGGGACAGTCGCTCCAGGTCCTCCACCACCCATTGATCGCGCTCGAGCAGGCTCAGCATCTTCTCGCTACCGACCCGACAGGGGGTGCACTGACCGCAGGATTCATCGGCGAAGAAGGCCAGCAGGTTGGTGGCCACCGCGCGCAGGTCGTCCTGGTCGGACAGCACGATCACCGCCGCCGAGCCGATAAAGCAGCCCTCGGCCTGGAGGGTGTCGAAGTCCAGTGCGATATCCGCCTTGGCAGCGGGCAGGATACCGCCGGAGGCGCCCCCCGGTAGATAGCCGGCCAGCTGATGGCCAGGCGCCATGCCGCCGCCGTACTCGTCGACCAGTTCGCGCAGGCTGATGCCGGCGGGTGCCAGATAGACACCAGGCCGTCGCACCCGCCCGGACAGCGAAAAACTGCGCAGGCCGCTGCGCTCGCGTCGGCCCTGACCGGCGTACATGGCCACCCCCTCGCGCCACAGCACCGGTATCCAGTACAGGGTCTCGACGTTGTTGACCAGCGTAGGCCGGCCGAACAGGCCCTTGTGGGCGACCAGCGGCGGACGATGCCTGGGCTTGCCGGGCTTGCCCTCCAGCGACTCGATCATCGCCGACTCTTCGCCGCAGATGTAGGCCCCGGCGCCACGCCTGAGGATAAGCTGGCCCGGCTGCGCGATACCGGCGTCTTCGAGCTCCTCGATGGCCTCGATCAGTACCCGGTGGACGCCGGGATACTCGTCGCGCAGGTAGATATAGACGCCTTCTGCCTCGACCGCCCAGCAGGCCACCAGGGCGCCTTCCAGCATCTGATGGGGGGCGCGCTCCAGGTAGTAGCGATCCTTGAAGGTCCCCGGTTCACCTTCGTCGGCGTTGACCGCGCACCAGCGAGGACCGGGCTCGGCGCGAACGCTCTGCCACTTGCGATGGGTCGGGAAACCCGCGCCGCCAAGCCCCCGCAGGCCCGCGCGCTCGAGCATCGAGGTCAACTCATCGGCCGTCACCTGGCCTTCCCGGCAGCCGCGCAGCAGCTCGTAGCCGCCCTCTCGGCGATATTCATCGAGGCGCTGCCACAGCACCGCCTCTGGATGGGTCTTGCCGGTTTCCACCAGCACCTCCACCGCCTGCGGGGTGGCGTGGCCCAGGTGGTGGTGCCCCACCTCGACCACCGGCGCCAGGTCGCAGCGGCCCATGCAGGGGGCACGGGTGACGCGCACCTGCTCGGGGTCGAGGCCGTCGCTCAGCGCCTCGGCCAGACGCTCGGCCCCGGCAAGCTCACAGGACAGCGAGTCGCACACGCGCACCGTCAGTGCGGGTGGCGGCGCCTCGCCGTCATGCACCACATCGAAGTGAGCGTAAAAGGTCGCCGTCTCGTAGACCGCCGCCATGGGCAGCGTCATGTAGCTCGCAAGCGCCCTCAGCCAGTCAAGCGCCAGATGACCATTGGCGTCCTGGATAGCGTGCAGGTGCTCGATCAAGAGATCGCGCCGCCGCAGCTCGGGGTGCTTGCGTTCATCGTCCAGCAACCGACGCAATGCCTCGAGGAGGTCGGGGTCGGTCTGGCGCCCCTTGAGGGTCGCCCGGGTACGCCGGGATCGGCTGGCGTCGGAAGTCACGGTGGTATCGGGTTCGACGGTCATTGCTTGACTCTAGTTATGTCCATGTAAGGCAGCGGTGCGGACTTTGCCGGGTCGACGCGCCCTGCCACTGGCGGTCCCTGCCTTGATGCTGGCACCGCTTGGCGTCAGCGTCCATCGCCTTGTGGACTACCTTGTTGACCGTGCCGGGCCCCGCCGGCAGGCAAGACGCCCTCTGCCTCGAGCATCGACAGGATGGCGGCGGCCCCTTCTGTGGCCGAGACATCCTCGAGCACCCGACCACCGCCACCTTCGGCCTTGGCGGCGGCGGCCTTGAAGCGATCCCGGGCGCTGGTCGCGGTGACGATCTTGAGCCGCCTGGGGCGGGCGCGGGCCGGTATCAGCGGCCACTGCTCCACCGCCGGGTCCAGCACCACCTCTTCGCCTGACTCGACCAGACGCAGCTGACCACGCCGGGCCGGACCGAAGGCACTCTGGCGCGCGGCCGGTGCCGCACTGTCCACCCCCAGGATGGCCGGCAGGGTCACCGCCAGACGGCGTCGCTGTCCCTGCGGCAGCGCCTGCAGCACGATGGCCTGGAACAGCACGGTCTCCCCGTCGTGCTTCGCCTCGCCTGGCTCACCGTCCTCAGCGTGCCGCTGGCGACCCTCGATCGCTTCAATACGCTCGAGGGCCACCACCCCAGGGACCCAGGCCCAGCCGAGTTGCTCGGCCAGCACCATGGGCAGCATGCCGGTGCCCTCGCCCTGCTCGGCACGCATCCCGCACAGCACCAGGCGCGCCTGACGGTGGTAAGCGTCCTCCGCCGAGGGCGATGTCAGCGACGCCCGAAGTGGCGCCATGGCGTCCGCCGCCGCCGGTGCCTTGATCCAGCGAATGGCGTCCAGGCCCATGCCCAGATAGCCACGCAGCGCCGCTTCGGTGTCGTCGCCCTCCGACCCCAGGTGCCAGGGAATCAACTCCACCTCGGGAGGGGTCGTCTTCTCGGTCTGCAACGCCTGTCTCAGCGACAACGCCATTTCCAGCGCCCGGGCGTCGCCATCGGCACGCTGGGCGCGACCGGTCAGGCGATGGCGCCCCACCGACAAAAGCACATCCAGGCGAAGCGAGGTGATGGCGCTGGCTTGTAGGTAGGCAGCGTCTGCGCTGGAGGCGTTGGCCTTGGCTTTGTTTTTGACACCGCCGTTGGTATCGGCACTGGCACCGATCTGGGCCTCGCCATGGGGGGAGGAAGATTCAGGCAACATTCAGGGCCTCCTTCGGGGATGTTTCCGCTGGCCGGGACTCGTGGGTATCGCCACGCTCGCTATCACCTTTGCCTCCACGTTCCCCCCTGGCCTCGACCAGACGTACCAGTTCGGCGAGGATCTCGTCGCCATTGCCAATCACCGACAGATCGGCCCGCTTGACCATATCGCAGCCGGGGTCGCGGTTGACGGCGATGACCTTGTCGCAGCGCTGGATTCCCTGCAGGTGCTGGATCGCCCCGCTGATCCCCACCGCCAGGTAGACCCGGGCGCTGACGAAGGTGCCGGTGGCCCCCACCTGGCGATGGCGTGGCATATTGCCGTCGTCCACCGCCACCCGGGAGGCGCCTTCGCTGGCGCCCAGCGCCTGGGCGGCCCGGTGAAAGCCGGGCCAGTCGCCAACGCCATTGCCGCCGGACAGGATAAAGGGCGCCTCGTGCAGGGCGATCTCGGCAGGGTCCACCGCCACCGCACCAAGATCCTCGAGCCTTGCTTGGGGTGCTTGGGGCGCGTGCGGTGGCTCCTGGGCCATCGCTCTCGCCTCGTGGCGGGTCTCGACCACCGGCTCGGCGCATTCGGCTAGCGCCATCAGGATGCGCGGCAGCGGACGGGGCTGGTCCTCGCGCCCGGACCCGGTCCGACAGACGCAGGACCCGCCGGCATCGAGCCCGCCATCCGCCTCGACCCGCCACACTCCACAGGCGGGCCGCTCGCCCAGCCGTACCGCCAGCCTGCGACCCAGATCGCCGCCGTCCAGGGCGGTATCGGGAAACAGCCAATGGCGCGGCGCCAGCGCGTCGTCCACTCGGGTGCAGGCCGCCAGACGTGCCTCGGGGGCATAACCCTCCGCCACCGCCAGGCAGACCACCCGATCGGCCCCGGCCTCGCCGAGCGCCTGCTCCAGCGCGGGTGGCGGCGAATCCCCGAACAGGATGGCCACCACGGCCAGTTCAGCTCCCTCTGGCTTGGAACCGCTATCGGCCAGTCGACGGGCCAGGCCGAACAGATCGCGATCGTGCTCGGTCAGCCTGCCGGTGGCGGTATCCGGGACCACCGCGATCCAGCCCGCCGGGGCTTCCAGCGTCACCGCTCGGCGCCGGTCGCGGGCGGCCTGAACGGTTGCGGTCTGGGCGCGACCTGCAGGCGACGCGGTGGCTCCCGCCTGGACACCGCTGCGGTCGATACGCCGACGACCGTTGGGGCCAATAAAGCCCACCGCGTGCGGGTTCCGGCGCAACCGTCCCTGGGGGCCCATCCACGCCGGTGGCGAGGTGGCGCCCTCCAAAGCGGCCAGCACCGACTGATGCTGCGGATGCAAACGATTGCGGGCGATCCACTCTTGCCGGGGATCGCGACGCCGCCGAGCCGTCTCTACCGGGGTGCTGCCTCGCGTCGCTTTATCGGACGGGTTCATTGGCTCAGCTCCTCTACGTCACGGCCCACGCCTCGGTTCACGGCCGGGTCGGCGCCTCTTGCCACACCTCCTTTTGCGGCGACCGTCCTGTCGTGTGCTTGCGCCTTGCGCGCTTGGCGCTTGCCGGTGGGCAGCTCGATCAGCGCCTCCGCCACCAGCTCGGCGATATCGCGCACCTGGGCGGTGGCATCGACCACCCCTTCGAGCATGGCGGTGCACTGGGGGCAGCCCACCGCCACCAGCTCGGCGCCGGTCTCGGCCACGTCGGCCATGCGCATGTCGGGAATCCGCCGCTCGCCGGGCACGTCGGTGATCGGGGCGCCGCCACCCCCACCGCAGCAGCGCGAACGGAAACCGGAGCGCTGCATCTCGGATAGCTCGATGCCGAGCGCCGCCAGCACCTGGCGCGGCGCCTCGTATTCGCCGTTGTAGCGCCCCAGGTAGCAAGGGTCGTGGTAGGTGACACGGCCGCGCTGACGGGACTCGAGCGTGAGCCGTCCGTCGGCGATCAACTCCTGGATAAAGGTGCTGTGGTGGCGCACCCGGTAGTCGCCGCCGAAGGCGCCGTACTCATTGCCGAGCACGTGGAAGCTGTGGGGGTCACAGGTGACGATGGTCTGAAAGCGATAGTGTGAAAGCGTCGCCACATTGGCCCGGGCCAGACGCTGAAAGGTCGCCTCGTCTCCCAGCCGGCGTGCCACGTCGCCGCTATCGCACTCCTCGTTGCCAAGCACGGCAAAGTCCACCGACGCCGCCCGCAGGATCTTGACCAGGGCGCGCAGAGTACGCTGATTACGCATGTCGAAGGCGCCGTCCCCCAGCCACAGCAGCACATCCACCTGGCCGTAGTCGCGCATCAGCGGGAGCGCCAGGTCGGCCGCCCAGTGCATGCGTGACCCGGGGGCAAAGCCGCCGGGATTGTCGGTGGCGATCAGATTGTCGAGCACCGCCGCGCCCTTGCCCGGGGTCTTGCCGCGCTCCAGGGTCAGGTGGCGGCGCAGATCGACGATGGCGTCCACGTGCTCGATCATCATCGGGCACTCTTCCACGCAGGCCCGGCAGGTGGTGCAGGACCACAGGGTATCGGCATCGAGCAAGGCGCCCCCCGCCTCGACGACGATGGGTCCTCCCGGCCGGCCCTGGTTCTGAGACTTGTCTTGACCTCTATCTTGAGTGAGCGGCCGGCCGGGATAGGGCGAACCGTGGTAGCTGTCGGCGCTGGCACCGGTCATGCCCCGCACCATGTCCTGGATCAGCTTCTTGGGATTGAGCGGCTGGCCGGCGGCGAAGGCCGGGCACACCGCCTCACAGCGCCCGCACTGCACGCAGGCATCGAAGCCCAGGCGCTGGTTCCAGGTGAAGTCCTCGGGACACGCCACCCCCAGCGGCGCCTCGGGGTCGTCCAGATCGAGCGCCTTGAGCCCAGTGGAGCGCGGCGTGCGCCCCTCGCGCTCGCTTGAGCGCGTGGAAAAGCGCTCTGCCCGGCGATGCCAGGCCAGGTGCAGCGCACCGGCGAAGGCGTGCTTCATCGGCCCGCCCCAGGTCATGCCCAGCAACATCTCGGCGAGTCCCAGCGCGAGCCCCACCAGCAGCACGCCGGCAAGCGTCCAGCCGAGGATGCCGCCGAGCCAGCCTGGCGGCAGCAGCGAGGACAGCAGACTGACCAGTGCAACGCCGGCAAGGCTTGCCGAGAAAACCGTGAGGCTCCTGGGCAGGCGCATCCAGGGGCCACATGACAGCCGCGCCGGCGGCGAGCGCCGCCGCCTGGCGACCAGCCTGGCACCGACCAGCATCAGCACGCTGGCGGCCAGCATCAGGCCGGTCAGGCCGAGCCTTAGCCCCGCCGGCATCGGCACCAGCAACACCAGCAGCATCAGCAGCGCAGCGGCGACGAAGCCCCCGGCGGTGGCCACGTGGGTGTGGGCGAAGGCCTTGTCCCGGGCCACCACGTGGTGCAGATCCACCAGATAGCGGCGTGGCATCGCCGCCAGGCCCGCCAACCAGGGCACCGGCGAGGGCCGCCCACGTCGCCACAGGGTGAAGCGTCTGGCCCCACCCACCAGGGTCAGTGTCAGCACGGCCAGCACCAGCACGGCCAGCAGGTCAGGAAGAACGGTTGCGGGCATCTTCTATCTCCTCTCGACGAGGGTCAGGCGGGCGGCGACAGGGCCGCACTCGTGGCTCGCTCAAACGTCCTTGCACAGACGCAGGGCGTCATAGATGGCGGCGTGCACATTGCGCGGCGCCACCCCGTCGCCCAGTCGGAACAGCACGAAACCGGCGCTGCGATCTCCAGCGCTGCGACCTTCTCCGTCCAGGTACGCCAGGCAGGGCTGCGGCCTGGCCGCATAGAGCGCTTCCAGATCGACCTGACCGCGATTGAGCGAGGCCTCCTTCATCTCGAGGTAAAGCCGCTCGTCCGGGCGCACGCCGTTCTCCACCACGATCTGGTCGACCACACGCTCTTCCTGGACCCCGCTGTACTCGTTCTCGAGCACCGCCACCAGCGACGCCCCCTCGCGGTAGACCTCGTGCAGCATCAGGTCCGAGGTCATGATGACCTCCTTCTCGTACAGGCTGCGGTAGTAGGTGGGGAAGGTGGTGCCCCCCACCGCGGCCCCGGGCTTGATGTCGTCGGTGACGATCTCGACCCGGGCGCCCTTGTCGGCCAGAAAGTCGGCAGCGGACACCCCGGAGAACTCGCAGATGGAATCGAATACGAGCACGTTCTGGCCCGGTGCCACCTTGCCCGAGAGGATGTCCCAGGTGCTGACGACCAGGCTCTTTTCCGGGTCAGGGTCGAAGCCCCAGTCGGCGTACTGGTCGAGAAACGGCCGTCCGCCGGTGGCCAGCACCACCAGGTCGGGCCTCAGGTCATCGATGGTGGGTACATCGGCCCGGGTGCCCAGGCGCAGGTCCACCTTGAGCCGGGCAAGTTCGAGCTGATACCAGCGGGTAATCCCGGCGATCTGGTCGCGACTCGGGGCCCTGGCCGCCAGAGTGATCTGGCCGCCCAGGCTGTCCTCGGCCTCGAACAGGGTCACTTCGTGGCCGCGCTCGGCCAGCACCCGGGCGGCCTCCATGCCACCGGGGCCGCCACCCACCACCACCGCGCGACGCCTCCGGCCTTCGCTCTGGCTGATGACATGCGGCAGGCCCATGTACTCCCGCGATGTCGCCGCGTTCTGGATGCACAGCACGTCGAGGCCCTGGTACTGGCGATCGATGCAGTAGTTGGCGCCGACGCACTGACGGATCTGGTCGACCTGGCCCATCTTGATCTTGGCGATCAGGTGGGGGTCGGCGATATGCGCCCGGGTCATCCCCACCAGGTCGACGTAGCCACCTTCGAGGATGCGGTTGGCCTGGGTCGGGTCCTTGATGTTCTGGGCGTGGATCACCGGCACGCTGACCACTTCCTTGATGCCTGCGGCCAGGTGCAGGAAGGGCTCCGGCGGATAGGACATGTTGGGAATGACGTTGGCCAGGGAGTTGTGGGTGTCACAGCCGGAGCCGACCACGCCGAAGAAGTCTACCTTGCCGGTGGCGTCGTAGTAGGCGGCGATGGCCTTCATGTCGTCGTGGGTCAGGCCATCGGGGTGGAACTCGTCGCCGCAGATGCGCATGCCCACCACGAAGTCGTCGCCGACCTCGGCACGCACCGCCTTGAGCACCTCCAGGCCAAAGCGCATGCGGCCCTCGAAGGTGCCGCCCCAGGCATCCTCGCGCTTGTTGACGCGTGGGCTCCAGAACTGGTCGATCAGGTGCTGGTGCACGGCGGACAGCTCGACCCCATCGAGACCGCCCTCCTTGGCCCGGCGAGCGGCCTGGGCGAAGTCACCGACGATGCGCCAGATTTCCTCCTCCTCGATGGTCTTGCAGGTGGAGCGATGGACCGGCTCGCGAATGCCCGAGGGTGACACCAGGGTGGGCCAGTCGTGGCCATCCCAGCGCGAACGACGCCCCATATGGGTAATCTGGATCATTATCTTGCCGCCGTGACGGTGCACCGCCTCGGCCAGATTCTGAAAGTGCGGGATGATGCGGTCGGTGGACAGGTTCACCGAACTCCACCAGGCCTGGGGGCTGTCGATGGAGACCACCGAGGAGCCGCCGCAGATGCATAGCCCGCAGCCGCCCTTGGCCTTCTCCTCGTAGTAGCGCACGTAGCGCTCCGTGGTCATGCCACCGTCGGTGGCGTGGACCTCGGCGTGGGCGGTGCTGACCACGCGATTGCGAATGGTCTGACTGCCGATGGTGATCGGCTCGAAGATCGCGTCAAAGGCCATGGGGAAACTCCTCTGCCCGGACGAAGGTGGAACCACGGCAGACGCCTTGGCCTGCGGTGGTCGCTGACGGGAGCCGCTGGCTGAGCTCGCCGACGGGTGTCGCTGGCTGGCCTCGCCGACGGAGGTTGCTGGCTGGGCTCGCCGACGGGGGTTGCTGAATAGGGTCGCCGATCGGGTTCGCCGAACAGCGTCACCTGACAGGAACACCAGAGCTGCGCACCGAATCGACGAGATAGCGCAGCTCAGCGAGACACGGTGGCGAGCGGCTGGACCTCGAAGCGGCCTACCTCGCAGCCTGGCTCGGCGGCGCTCTGGGTCTGCTCGGCACTGGTACGCAGTGCCGACCCCGAGGCCGCCAGGATCTGGTCCATGGCACCGGCGAACCAGCCGGTGAACATGTACTCGACCCGGTAGCCGACCTTGCCCAGCTGGTAGACGAAGGCGCTGTGTTCCAGTCGCACCCGGGCGGTACCCGCCTCCAGGTCGATGGCCTCGGTGATGAAGCGGCCCCAGCCTCGCTGGGACAGACGCGTCATGTAGTGCTCGAACACCGCCTCGCCGGCCAGACCGTGCAACTCGGCCTCCTTCTCGCACCAGTGCCAGGCGCTCTTGTAGCCGGCGTGGTAGAGAATCTCGGCGTAGGCCTCGACGCCCAGCGCCTGCTCCACGGCGATATGGTTGTTGATAAAGAAGTGTCGCGGCACATACAGCATCGGCAGGGCGTCGGTGGTCCAGACACCGGTCTCGACGTCCACCTCTATGGGCAGTTCAGGCGCCATCTTGGTCACGGTCGACTCCTTGGCAGGCGTTATTGTTGTGGTGGTTGTGTGCTATTCGCCCCAGACATCGGCCAGCACCCGTACCCAGTTCTCGCCCATGATCTTGCGCACCTGGGCCTCGCTGAGGCCGTGGCGTAGCAGCGCTTCGGTGAGGTTGCCGAACTCGCCGATGGTGCGAATGCCCTTGGGATTGATGATCTCGCCAAAGGAGGTCAGGCGACGGGCGTAGCCCTTGTCGTGGGTCAGCCACTCGAAGAAGGCCTGGTCGTGGCCCTGGGTGAAGTCGGTGCCGATACCGATGGCGTCTTCGCCGACGATATTCATCACGTAGACGATGGCCTCGACGTAGTCGTCGATGGTGGCGTTGACCCCGGCCCGCAGGAAGGGGGTGAACATGGTTACGCCGACGAAGCCGCCGTGGTCGGCGATGAACTTGAGCTCCTCGTCGGACTTGTTGCGCGGGTGTTCCTTGAGCCCGGAGGGCAGGCAGTGGGAATAACAGACCGGCCTGGACGACTCGAGGATCACTTCGCGCGAGGTGTTGGCGCCAACGTGAGACAGGTCACACATCACCCCGACCCGGTTCATCTCGGCGACGATCTCGCGACCGAAGCCGGACAGGCCACCGTCGCGCTCGTAGCAGCCGGTGCCCACCAGGTTCTGGGTGTTGTAGCAGAGCTGGACGATACCGACGCCGAGCTTCTTGAAGATCTCGACGTAGCCGATCTGGTCCTCGAAGGCATGGGCATTCTGAAAGCCGAAGATGATGCCGGTCTTGTCTTCCTGCTTGGCACGCCGGATGTCCGCGGTGGTGCGCACCGGCAGCACCAGGTCGCTGCACTCTTCCATCAGCGCGTTGGTGGCCACGATATTGTCCACCGTGGCCTGGAACCCCTCCCACACCGACACGGTGCAGTTGGCCGCCGACAGCCCACCACGGCGCATGTCTTCGAGGAGTTCACGGCTCCACTTGGCGATGATCAGACCGTCGATCACCGTGGCCTCGCGGTGAAGCGCCCGGGCGTCGATGGCACCAGTTTCGGTTTGCGTCAGAGGGGAGTTCATCGCTGTTGTCCTTACCCGCTTCAGGGAGAGCGCCAGCAGCAGAACGCTGGCGTTGTGCGGGCAGGATAGCGCCGCCCCGGGGGGCCACGACGCCTGATTGCGACGACGAGAATTCCAAAAGCGTCACCGCCGTTCCGGCAGCGACAAAAGGCACCCGTGGGCAAAGGAACGAAGCGAAACGACGCGCCTCAAAACACCGCGAAGACGTGCCGGAAGCAAAGGGGCAAAGGGAAAGAAGCGAATGGACAGAACCCAAAGGATCAAGGACTGCGACGCCTGCCGGCTACAGCTTCTCCAGGTAGCCAAGGCCCAGGTTATTCATCTGTCGCTGAATCCAGGCGGCGTGACGGGCGGTGCGCGGCCCCGGGTGCGAGGCGCTGCGCTCTCGCGGGTTGGGCAGCACCGCCGCCAGGCGGGCCGCCTGGGCGGCGCTCAACTGATCGGCACCGACGCCAAAGTAGTGGCGACTGGCGGCCTCCAGGCCAAAGACCCCCCGGTCGAATTCGACGATATTGAGATAGACCTCGAGGATGCGCTCCTTGGGCCACAGCAGTTCCATCAGGGTGGCGAACCAGGCCTCGAACACCTTGCGCACATAGTCCCGCCCGGTCCACAGAAACAGATTCTTGGCGGTCTGCTGGGTAATGGTGCTGGCCCCGCGCAGCGAGCCTCCGTTCATGGCGGACTCGATGGCACGCTTCAACTCCACCAGGTCGAAGCCATGATGATCGGGGAAGCGCTGGTCTTCCGCCGCAATCACCGCCAGCTTGGCGTTGTCTGACAGCTCATCCCAGGGACGCCAGCGCTGCTGGATGTCCAGCGGCTCGCCGGAGAACCAGGACGAGACCTCGCGCTCCAGCATCACCATGGAGCCGAACACCGGCACCACGCGAAACACCAGCACCAGCACCACTGACCCCAGCGCAAAGGCAAGGGTGGCGCGTAGCAGAAGTCGGCTGAGAGGGCGCCACCAGTTGCGCATGCATCGGGCTCGGTTGGAATCGATCCGGGGAGTATATCAAGGCCTTGGGTGGGGCGGGCAATCGCCGCTGTCAGCATTTACCGGTGTGGCCAAAGGCCCTCCTGCCGATATCTGGCGTCCAGGCATACCGAAGCCTGCTCCCTGGCCTCGGCCAGCAAATTCGGCCAGCGAAGGCGCATTGTTCAACACGCCCTTCGCTACTTGGGCAACACCTTGAAGCTGCCGTAGGTCGGCTCCCCCCGCGCTTCTTCCAACGCCGACAGCGCCCGGGATACCGGTTCGTCAGGGGCAGCCGCCAGCAGCGGGGATACGGTGCTACCGGCCACCACCGGCGAGAAGGCGCTCCAGCCCAGTCGCTCCTCCCGCGGCGGCAGGCCGAAGCACTCGCGGTAGCACTTGGAGAAGTGCGGGGTGGAGACGAAGCCACAGGCGGCGGCGATGTCGATGATCGACATCGAGGTCTGCTTCAACAGCTGACGGGCGCGATTGAGCCGCAGGCGCATGTAATAGCGCGACGGCGAGCAGTGCAGGTTGCGCTGGAACAGCCTTTCCAGCTGGCGCCGCGACAGGCTGACGTAGCGGGCCAGCTCGTCCAGGTCGATGGGCTCTTCAAGGTTGTTCTCCATCAGCGCGACGATCTCCTGCAGTCGCGGCTGGGTGGTGCCGAGCATATGCTTGAGCGGCACCCGCTGCTGGTCCTGCTCGCCACGCACCCGATCGCACACGAACATGTCGGAAATGCCCGCCGCCAGCTCGCGCCCATGGTCACGCCCGATCAGCGTCAGCATCATGTCCAGCGGCGCCGTGCCGCCGGAGCAGGTGAAACGGTCCCGGTCCATGGCGAAAAGCTTCGACGTCAGGCCGATGCCCGGGTAGGCCTCCTGCAGCGCTGCCTGGCACTCCCAATGGGTGCTGACCTCATAACCCTCGAGCAGCCCGGCCCGGGCCAGCGCCCAGGCGCCGGTACACACCGAGCCAAATCGCTTGAGGTGGCGTGCCTGGGCCTTCAGCCAGCTGACGTGGCCCTGGTGCACATGGCGGGTCGGCGCCACGCCGCCGCAGACCACGACCATATCCAGCGACAGCGGCACCGTGATCGACGAGTCCGGCGTCACGGTCAGGCCGTCGCTGGCCTGAAGCGGCGCACCATCCAGGCTCAGGGTGAACCAGCGATAGAGTTCCTGGCCCGATAACTGGTTGGCCATGCGCAGCGGCTCGATGGCCGAGGCCAGCGAGATCAGGGTGAAATGCTCGAGCAGCAGAAAACCTACGGTCTGTGGCCCCTCGGGCCGGCTGGGCAGGGTCATGGTCATCTTCTCCACAGCGTCGGCCTCCTCGTCGCAAGCCACGAGGTACCGTCACGTCCATTTGTTGTTATCGCGACGTCGTAAACGGAACAGGACTCGCGCATGGTGTCGACACCCTCGACGTTGCCAGCGTCGCTACGGGTATCGCAGGCAGGAGCGTCCGTGCTTTTCTCCGACGACTTTACGCCTGGCGACTGAGTCTCGGCATCACAATAATCGCTATCGGCTGCCGCTTGACCAGTCGTCTCCGACAATGATGTCGCAGGTGACTATGACGAGGTCGCATCTGTCATCTGACAAGGCAAAGGATCGGCCATATTTCCCCATTCACGACAGGGCTATCTCTACAGGCGACCCGTCGATGCCTTGCCGGGACGCCGCCTTTGGCTCGCCAGCCAGCGCACGCCCCCCTGCCCGGACACGCCAAAACCCAGCACTCTCTTCCCCCACTCCATGGTCCGGAAGTTCAGGCCGCAGAAATCCCGGGCAAAAAAATAAGCCCAGAAACGCCACGGCCCCCGATGATCGGGGGCCGTGGAGGATACCTTGGAGGGTACTGCAGGTTGGCGAGAAGTCTCGCTCAGCGCTTGGCGTAGAGCTTCTCGGCGTGGTAGCGCAGGTGATCCTCGATAAAGGTCGCGATGAAGAAGTAGCTGTGGTCGTAGCCGGGCTGGCGACGCAGGATCAGCGGGTGATCGCGCTCGGCACAGACCGCCTCCAGCCGCTCCGGACACAACTGCTCATCGAGGAAGTCATCGGCGTCGCCCTGGTCGATGAACAACGGCTGACGTGAGGCGCCACGAGCCACCAGTTCACAGGCGTCGTACTGGGTCCACTTGCTGGAATCCTCGCCCAGATAGGCCGAGAACGCCTTGCGCCCCCAGGGGCACTGGGTCGGATTGACGATCGGCGAGAACGCCGACACCGAGCGGTAGTGCCCCGGCTTGCGCAGCGCCAGAATCAAGGCACCGTGGCCTCCCATGGAATGACCACTGATGGACTCGCGACCGTTGAGCGGGAAGTGCTGACGAACCACCGAAGGCAGCTCTTCGGTGACGTAGTCATACATCCGGTAGTGAGCCTTCCACGGCTCCTGGGTGGCATTGACGTAGAAGCCCGCCCCGGAACCCAGATCGTAGCTGTCGTGCTCACCCGGCAGGTCAGTCCCCCTGGGACTGGTGTCGGGGCAGAGGATGGCGATGCCCAGTTCCGCCGCCAGCCGATGGGCACCGGCCTTCTGCATGAAGTTTTCGTCGGTGCAGGTCAGCCCCGACAGCCACCACAGCAGCGGCACCTTTTCCGTCTCGGCCTGGGGCGGCAGATAGATGGCGAAGGTCATCTCGCAGTCCAGCGCCCGCGAATGATGACGATAGCGCTTGTGCCAGCCGCCGAAGCTGCGATTGGCGCTGACCAGTTCCAGATGTTCGCTCATGGACATGGCGACTTCCCCTCAACGATGAAGCCCCGAGGTCCGGGGCGGATAAAACGACGCGGTGCGTTCTGGCGGATGACGCGGCCGTCTGGCGGTGGGGCGAGCTGGCATCAATACTGCGCCAGCATTCGACTCACCGCCAATCGGCGCCCGCCTGGCCCATCGCTTGGGTCAGGCGGGCGTGGCCTCATCAGCGCCGTCTCGATGCTACCGGCTCAGTAATGCAGTACGGTGCGGATGCTCTCGCCGGCGTGAAGCAGGTCGAAGGCTTCGTTGATCTTCTCGAACTCCATGTTGTGGGTGATGAAGTCGTCGATGTTCAGCTCGCCCTTCATGTACTGCTCGACGTAGCCCGGCAGCTGGCTACGGCCCTTGACGCCACCGAAGGCGGAGCCCTTCCATACCCGACCGGTCACCAGCTGGAAAGGCCGGGTGGAGATCTCTTCGCCGGCGCCGGCGACACCGATGACGATCGACTCGCCCCAGCCCTTGTGACAGCACTCCAGCGCCGAGCGCATAACGTTGACGTTGCCGATGCACTCGAAGGAGTAGTCGACGCCGCCGTCGGTCAGGTCGACGATCACCTGCTGGATGGAATCGCTGTAGTCCTTCGGATTGACGAAGTCGGTGGCGCCAAACTGCTTGGCCAGCTCGAACTTGTCCGGATTCACGTCGATGGCGATGATACGACCGGCCTTGGCCATCACCGCACCCTGGATTACCGCAAGGCCGATGGCACCGAGACCGAACACAGCCACGGTGGCGCCCGGCTCGACCTTGGCGGTGTTCATCACCGCGCCGATCCCGGTGGTCACCCCGCAGCCGAGCAGGCAGATCTTGTCCAGCGGCGCTTCCTTGGACACCTTGGCCAGCGAGACCTCCGGCACCACGGTGTACTCGCTGAAGGTGGAAGTGCCCATATAGTGATAGAGCGGCTTGCCGTCCAGCGAGAAGCGCGTGGTGCCGTCAGGCATCTGGCCCTTGCCCTGGGTGGCACGGACCGAGCTGCACAGGTTGGTCTTGCCCGAACGGCAGAACTTGCACTCGCCGCACTCGGCCGTGTACAGCGGGATGACGTGGTCGCCGGGCTTCAGGCTGGTGACGCCCTCCCCCACTTCTTCCACCACACCGGCACCCTCGTGACCCAGTACCGACGGAAACAGCCCCTCCGGGTCGGCTCCGGACAGGGTATAGGCGTCGGTGTGACAGACGCTGGTAGCGACCACCCTGACCAGCACTTCGCCGGCCTTGGGGCCTTCGACATCGATTTCGGTCAGGGTAAGCGGCTTGCCGGCTTCCAGGGCAATGGCGGCGCGAGACTTCATGGCAATCTCCTCGGATCGGGGGTTGCACGCCAGGCATGAACGACCAAGCCTGGCGCACTGACGTAAGGGGCACGGGTCATCCTGACCCGGTTGATGATGACCACAGTCTAGACCTCGCTACGGACTGGGATAAAGCACGCATTCGGCATAACATTGTTGCTGTCTCGCAACAATGGAGAGCGCCATGCATCCCTGGGCCGGCATTGAAGCCTTTATCGAAGTGGTACGCCTGAAGTCCTTTGCCGCCGCCGCCCGACGCCTGGGTGTATCCAGCTCCCACGTCAGCCGACAGGTGGCCGCACTGGAGAGCCGCCTCGATACGCCGCTTCTGTATCGCACCACCCGCCAGATAAGCCTGACCGAGGCCGGTCGCCTCTACTATCAGCAGTGCGAGGCGCTGGTCGACGGCTTTCGCGAGGCCGACGCCGTGGTCAAGGACTTCGAGGCCCATCCCAGGGGCGAGCTGGCGCTGACCTGCGCCACCACCTTTGGCGAGCGCTACGTGGCGCCTCTGATCAATGACCTGTTGATCCAGTACCCCCAGCTCGGCGTGCGCCTGCACTTCACCAACCGCCAGGTGGACCTGATCGAGGAAGGCTTCGATATCGGCATCCGCATGGGCACGCTGGAGGACAGCACCATGATCGCCCGCCGCCTGGCCGATCGTCGCGAGTACGTGGTGGGCTCCCCCGACTACTTCCAGCGCTATTCGCAGCCCCACGCCCTGTCCGAGCTGAAGCACCACCGCTGCCTGCATGGCTCACGTGATCGCTGGCGCTTCGCCGTCGACGGCATTCCCCGGGAAGTGGCGATCAAGGGGCCCTGGCAGGGCAACTCCGGCCCGGCCCTGCTCGACGCCGTGCTGAAGGGCGTGGGCCTGGGTCAGCTTCCCGACTACTACGTCGAGCATCACCTGGCCCGTGGCGAACTTGTCTCGGTACTCGACACCTACCGTCACAGCGATACCGGCGTTTGGGCCGTCACCCCCCACCACCGCCACCGCTCCCCAAAGGTCCGCGTGGTCATCGACTACCTGGCCGAACATCTCGCAGAGCGCCTGCCACCGCGATATCGCGACAGGCGAGGCATCGACGAGCCAGCGCCATCCGATTAACCCCAGCGACAAAAAGGCCCTCGATACGCTTTCGTATCGAGGGCCTTCGACAGCTGGTCACCAAAAGCCTTGCCTCCTATTGCCTGCCACCTGCGACTACTGAAAGGTCCCATCCTCCTGATACTCAAGCCCGTAGTAGCTGGGCACATAGATATTGTGTTCTTCCTGCCACTCCCGAGAAAGGCGGATGGCCTCACGGATCTGCTCAGGGGTCATCTTTTCTTCGAGGCGGGCTTTGTCGGGAGCGCTGCCGGGTGAGAGAAGGTCGTAATATTTATAAGCTTGGACGAGGTCGATATCCGTACCTATCCCTTCTTCGTAAAAGCCCCCTAAGCTTGTGAAGCCTACCATCTCATCGCCGTAAGTCATTCCGTCCATTTTTAACAACCAATCCATTGCTTCTTTGTCGTTTCTCACTACCCCCCTGCCCTCATGAGTAAGCCCAGCCAGATTCAACGAAGATACTCGATCTCCTTGCATAGCTGCCTTTTCATACCAGTAATATGATTGAGAAAAATCCTGTTCGACAACTCCGCTAAGTCTCACACCTCGATACACATGACCCAGCACTCTTTGAGATTTCACCAAACCTAGTTCTGCCGATGCTTCTAAGTACTCCAATGCTATTTCAGTATTTTTACATACACCAATCCCTTTATAATATATATCAAACAAACTATATCCAGCTTCTACGACGCCTAGTGACCACGCCTTCTTTAAAAGCTCCACGCCTCTTTGTTCATCCCTCAGCCGGTCATGCCCAGTAACATTCCCAAAGTTCAAAACACCTTCCAAATAAACATAATAAGGATTTTCATCATCGGATTTTTGAGCTATTTCATTAGGTGTACTAGAAGAAAAAACCAGTTCTAATGCAAGAGGGCCTGGATCTGGATTATACACTCTTGCAATTTCAGAAATATCCTTAACATCTACATCATCATTGCAGGAATCACATGCGACCAAAAAACATGAAACCACTAAAATAACAAAAAATAACCTCACCATTCTCACGCAACAACTAAAATAAGATAACATTTAAAACCGCTCCGAGCACGTTCCTCATTTCCCAAGCCGCCATCAAATACGACGGAAAGCTCTACAAATTCGTCAATTTCAAAATTTCCAAACGACTCATCTAAAAAAACGCTAAAAAACCCGGCGGTCTCAATGAGCAAGTGCAACACCTGATCGATCGGGTGTTGCAC